>JAISWN010000060.1 GCA_031271075.1 Treponema sp. | reverse complement strand
TGCATAACCAGATCGGCAGTACCGCTGTCGTCGTTGGCAATGGCGTTCATCCTGATTATCTCCAGGCTGTTGTACAGAAAATGGGGCTTGATCCGCGCCTTGAGGGAACCCAGTTCCGCTTCCTTTTGACGTATCCGGGCAATAAGGGAGGTTTCGATGTAGGCGCGCAGTTTTTCAGTCATCTCGTAAAATCCCTCGGCAAGCTCCCCTATCTCGTCCCGGGCCTTTACCCTGATCCCCAGATCAAAGCGGCCTTCCTCAACCTTCTTCATGCCGGCAAGAAGGGCCTTTACGGGATTTACAAAGTACCGGGAATAAAAGACCGAAAGTACAAGCAGGGCGGTTAAAACCAGGGTAACCGTTACACTGATAATACGGAGGAGTTCCGCAGTAGTACCCATCACTTCCCGGTAATCTATCCTGAATACCAGATCCCAGGGCGCCAGGGTGCAGGGGGAAGATATTTCCAGGAAACGGCTTTTCGGGCTTTCGCGCCGGGCCGAATAAACAGGGTTCCCGTAGATCCGGTTGCCTTCCCGGTCGGTAATAAAAATCTCCGCCTTGCGGTAACTCTCAAAGGGCCTCCACACCGCGTCGAGAACGGAGGCGTCGACTTCGATGTAAAGGGTCCCCAAAACCCGGTAGATCCCCAGGGGGTAGGAGGTATCCAGATAGTTCCTGCGGAGGGTAAAAACATCCCTGCCGGATCCGAGGAAGTAGCTGTCCCGGTGGGTGGGAATAAAACCAAGCCGGTTTGCCTCTCCCCCCTGGTATGGGGAAATTAATTCAAAAAAAACGTCCTTCCTGGTAAGGGGGCGGTTGTTCCGGCCGTAGGCGTAGACGGTTCCATCGGTTTCAGTAAAAATCACATTGCTGATATAGGGATCCGAAGAGTGAACCAGGTACAAAAACGAGATAATATCGTTGTGCCGTTTCAGTTCTTCCGGGCCGTCGCTTCCCCGGCTCTTGAGGACATTGGCGAACCCAAGACCCCCGGTATCGCGGAGTATCCCTTCGCTGCCGGGGCTGTATGTGTAGAGCATCTTGGAAATAGTGTTGTATTTTTCCACCAGGCTGTCAATGTTCCGCTGCCCGTAAAGGGCCGCCTGCCGGTAGTTGTCCTCCACAACGGCAAGGCTTTGTTTCCGGAAAAGCCAGCCGGAGTAAAAACTTATCAGCAGAACGGGGACAACGCCCACGGAAACAAACGCAATAATGAATTTGTTGAAAAGGCTGAGCCCCCTCGGCTTCATACGGGAATGTTAACCCTTAACGGCCCCCGCCGCAATCCCCTTGATAAAGTATTTCTGCAGGGCCACGAAGATAATCACCGCGGGGATAATGCAGATAACCGCCCCGGCAAACACCACGTTCCACCTGGTGTTGAACTGCCCCACAAAATTGAAAATGATCACATTGAGGGTGGAAGGCTGTTTGGCGTTGAGCATCAGGCTGGGCATAAGAAAGTCGTTCCATATCCCCAGGCCGTTAAGGATGATCATGCTGGCGGTGCAGGGGCTGAGCAGAGGAAACACTATCTTCCAGAAAAGCCGCAGGGAACCGGCGCCGTCTATCCGGGCCGACTCCTCAATCTCCACGGGCACGGTGGTCTTGATGAAACTGGTAAAAAGCAGGGAGCCGAAGGCCACCGAGCCGGACACGTAGATCAGTATGGTTCCGGGGAAAGTCCCGAAGAGGCCGATGGTTTTCAGCTCCTTAAAGAGGGAGATCATGTAGGCCTGGAAGGGGATCATCATGCCGCCGATAAAAAAGGCGTAGATCCCGTTTGTCCACCTTGAAGGGTAGCGGGCTATGCCGTAGGAGGCCATGGGCACCACTAAAACTATCAGTATCTCCGAGGCCGCCGTCAGAAAGAGTGTGTTGAGGATAGCCCGTGGTATCCGGGTACGGGTAAAGAGAAAGACAAAATTTTCAAGGTAGAATCCCTCCGGCAGGGCAATGGGGTTGCGGAGTATTTCCCCGTTGGATTTGAAGGCCGACATGAAGGAAATGATTATGGGGAAGGCGTAGAGGACGGCGATGAGGGCAAGGGCGGCAAAGCCGCAGATCTCCGGAAGCCGGATCCTTTCCGGCGCGGAACGGCCGTGTTTCCCGCTCATAAAGCTACCTCCCGCCTTCTCAGGATCTTTGACTGTACGCCGTTCAGCAGGAAGATAAGGATGAAAAGCACCACCGCCATGGCGGTTCCGAAGCCCTGCCTGCTTTCGGAAAAGGCCACCCGGTAGATCAGGTAGGTAATGGTTTCCGAAGCAAAACCCGGCCCCCCGTTGGTCATAACCACTATCTGATCGAATATCTTTAAGCCGTTGATCAGGGAAAGGGTAAAGTTAATGGTGATCGATCCCGCCAGCAGGGGGAAGGTGATGTGCCAGAAAGACTGCCAGCCGTTGGCGCCGTCTATAGTCGCCGATTCCAGGCAGTCCTTGGGAATGCCCTGGAGGCCCGCGAGGTATATCACCATATAGTAACCCGCGCCTTTCCAGATAATGGTAAGGGCCAGGGAAAAAAGCACGATGCCGGGGTCTCCAATCCAGTTAACCGCCAGGCCCTCAAGCCCCGCCTGCCGCAGAATAGAATTGATGATGCCGAAATTCCAGTTGTACATGGTAAGCCATATAAAGCCCGAGACTATCCCCGAGATAAGCACGGGGATATAAAAAACGGCGCGTAAAAAACCCCTGCACCAGCGAACCTTGTCCAGGGCCAGGGCCAGGACAAGGGCGGTAACATTTTCCCCCACCGAGATGAGCAGGGTAAGGAACAGAGTCCGCCAGAGGGCGGAGAAAAAACGCCCGCTGCTGAATATCTCAAGGTAATTGTCCAGGCCGATGTAGCGGTACCTGGGGTTGATACCGTCCCAGTTGGTAAACGACAGTTGTATGCTGGCAAGCGAAGGCAGTATGACAAACCCCGTGTAAAGCGCGAAGGCGGGAAGTATAAAAAAGAAAGGGGCGGCATTGATGCTTTTCCCGCTTAGGGACGGCGTCTTCATAACAGTACCCCTACCGATGGTTGAGTACGGGATTAAAATCCCTGGCGGCGTTTTCCCATTCCCGGTCCATGGCCTTAAGTCCCTCGTCAATGGACGAGACGTTGAGGAACCATTCGCTGGCAAGCTTGTAACAGTAATTCCGGAAATTCGGCGGCAGCTCGTTCTGGCCGACTCCCTGATTCCAGTTGAGACGCTTGCTGTCCGCGGCGGCGGCAATACGCTGCACCTCCCTGAACTGTTCGGTAGTATCGTAGCTAACCGGCTCCTTCAGACTGGAAAGGAAATTCCCCTGTTTGAGGTAGTCGGTATAATTATCCTTCCTGAAGAAGTAGCGGATAAAGTCGTAGATCGCCTCCGCCTTGGCCGGATCCTTCTGAGTCGCCGCGTTAATGGCCCAGCCCGCGGCGGTAGGCCCGCCGGTTACGTTGTACCTGCCCTTGTCGTCGGGGAGGGCGAAAAATCCGAACTCAAATTGGGGATCCGCCTCACTTATCTGCTGGAACGCGAAGGGCCCTATGTAGTACATAGCCGCCTGCCCGCTTACCAGGATGGAGGGACACTGGCCTTCCCCGGTGGAAGCCCAGCCTTTTTCGATGTAACCCTTCCGGAAAAGTTCCGTAAGGCCTGTCATGGCAGCCTTTACCTCCGGGTCCGTGTAGTGAACCTTTCCGGCATAACGGCCGGCTATCCAGTCCGGATCTTTCGCCGCTACGTTGTTAAGCCAGAAGTAGCTCCACCAGAACCCTATGTGCCAGATATCGCTGCCCCCAACCACAATGGGCGCAATGCCCGCGGCTTTAAGGCGCTCGCAAGCCCCCAGGAAATCGTTGTAGGTTTTGATGTTTGCGGGATTGATACCGAGACGGCTGAACGCCTTTTTGCTGTACACTATCCCGGTGGGGTAGGATTCATCAATGGGCGCGGTATACACCTTCCCGTTGAAAGGCATGGTGTACTGGAACATACTCCGTATGTCGGGGGGCAGCTCCCCCAGTTTGCCCGCCCTGGCGAAGAGAGGGGTGTCCCGCATTTCGATCAGATCGGGGAATTCGCCCACCGCGTCCAGGGTACGGATCGCGTCAAGGTAGGATCCCTCGTTGCTGAGTTTTTCTACCAGGCTTATATGGGGGTTTTCCTTCATGAACCCTTCAACCCTGGCGTGCATCAGATCGGCGGTTAACTGGTTGCCCGTGGCGTAGGTAACAGTGATGGTAAGGGGGCTCTTCCCGTTTGCCCCGGAAGCCCTGGCCGAATCCCCGCCGCCGCCGGCGAAAACCGAAGCGGCGCAGACAGCCAGAAAAAGAACAACAAAAACACTGCGGATATGTTTCATATCTTTCCTCCAAAAAGATCAGCTAATAGAGCTGTTCGGAAACTTCAGTTTCTGTTGAACCGAAGCTTCGCCAACAACCACTTAAAAATTCTTGAAAACTCCGGCCGGGTTTCAAAGATTGATTTATCGTAAGGGCGCTTTTGGGGGCTGTAAACCGGGAAATTTGAGAAAAAAACCGGTAAAATTGAGATCCCGCCTCTTGACTTAACCTTAACGTGAACATTTAAACTGGGGAGGCTTCCGAATCAGAGAAGCATAGATCAAGGTACAAGGAGATGGATATGACCTTTAAATCGGTAACTGACGCCTACAGATTGAGCAACGGGGTGGAGATTCCCTGTGTCGGGTTTGGCACCTGGCAAACCCCGGAGGGGGAAGTGGCGGTTTCCTCCGTCAAGACCGCCCTGGCCGCGGGCTACCGCCATATCGACACCGCCGCCATCTACGGCAACGAGGAGAGCGTGGGCCGGGCCATCAGGGAAAGCGGGATACCCCGGAAGGATATTTTTCTTACCACCAAACTCTGGAACGAAGATCACGGCTACGACAGTACCCTGCGGGCCTTCGAGGCGAGCAGCAGGCGGCTGGGTACGGACTACTTCGATCTCTACCTGATCCACTGGCCCAACCCGGTCAGGTTCCGGGCTAACTGGCAGGAGGTCAACGCGGGTACATGGAAAGCCTTTGAGGAACTCTACAACGCGAAGAAGGCGCGGGCCATCGGGGTCAGCAACTTCCACCAGCGCCACATTGAAGCCCTCCTCAAGACCGCCGGTATCGCGCCCCAGGTGAACCAGATCCGGCTCTGCCCCGGGGACACCCAGGACGCGGTGGTGGAGTACTGCCGGAGCAAGAACATCCTCCTGGAAGCCTACAGCCCCCTGGGGGTCGGGAAGCTCCTCGGCGCCCCGGAGATGCAGGTTTTCGCGGAGAAGTACCGGCGGAGCGTTGCCCAGATCTGTATCCGCTGGAGCCTCCAGCGAGGCTACCTGCCCCTGCCCAAATCGGTAAACCCCGGGCGGATCCGGGAAAACACCCAGGTCTTTGATTTCGAGCTGTCCCCCGGGGATGTGGAAACCATAGCCGGGTTTACCGGGATTGGCGGCATGGATCGGAATCCCGATGAGGCCGATTTCTAGTGGCTGTAACCCTTGACCGATGCCCACTGCCACCCCATGGCCCTGGCGGGGATCCTTCCCGAAGCGGAGGCTGAACGCCGGGCACTGGGGATCATCTGCGCCGCCAGTTCCACCACGGAAGCGGAGTTTCTCTACCACGAGGGGCTTTCCCAAAGGGCCTGGGCTGAGGGCGCGCCGTTGCTTTTACCCTGCTTCGCCGTACACCCCCAGGCCCCGGACCCGGGGGATGATTTGGGGCGTTTTCAGCTCCTCCTGGGGCTGCTTGAAAATCTGGCCGCCCAAGGGAGGCTCCGGGCGGTAGGGGAGGCGGGCTTCGACCTTTACAGCCCGGCTTTCCGGGAAACGGAAAAACTACAGGATGAAATTTTTACCCGCCACCTGGAAACGGCGCTGAAATACGGCCTCCCCCTGGTGGTCCACGCCCGCCGGGCCATGCATAAGATCTTCGCCCGCTCCGCCCTGCTCAAAAAACTGCCGGCCCTGATCTTTCACTCCTGGCCCGGCACGGCGGGGGAGGGGGAGGCCCTTCTCCGCCGGGGGATAAACGCCTATTTTTCCTTCGGCGGCCCAATCCTCCTCAACCACAAGGAGGCCCGGCGCTGCTGCGCCGCTTTCCCCCCGGAACGGCTCCTGACCGAAACCGACGCCCCCTACCAGCCCCCCCGGGGCCGGGAATTTTCCCGCTGGGCGGATCTGCCCCCCATACTGCGGGGCATGGCGGAACTACGGCGGGAGGCGGGCGCCTTTAGCGGAACGGCGGAGGATCTGGAAAGAACCGTGGACGAAAATTTCCGCCGGGCTTTTATGCTGACCCCCGCCGAAGCCCGGTATTAAGACTTAACTGCCCCGCTGGTAAGGCCGCCGACCAGGTATTTCTGGGCAAAAATCGCGAAGAAAAATGAAGGTATACAGACAATCAGGGAAGATGCAAGAACATCACCCTGCATGGTATTAGCCCGGGACGCAAAATCGGCAATAACTACCGGAAGGGTTTTCTTTTCCATCTGGATTAACAGGGTATTTGCCAAAAGGAAGTTGTTCCAGATGCCGATAAAAGTCATGATTCCCGAAGCGGCAAGGCCCGGAAGAGCTACGGGAAGGAAAATATGCCAGAGGGTCTTGATTCGGGAGAGCCCGTCTATCTCGGCGGCGTCAACCAAATCCCGGGGTATGGTTTCAAAATAGGCTTGCATAGTCCATACACAGATGGGAAGTTCAAAGGCCATATAACACATGATCAGGCCCGGATAGGTATTAATAAGCCTTACCCTGGTCATCAGGAGGTAAAGGGGAATGATGATAAGAATCTGGGGAAACATATATACAAAAAGTACGAATTTAGAAAAAGTCTCCCGGAATTTATACCGGTAGGCAATATAACTGAATGCCGCAAGGCAGGCAACGGTAAGGGTCAGGAAGACTGAAACAATCGAAAGCCATACACTGTTAAAGAGGTAGCGGGCGATACCGAATTCGGAAAAGACTTTGTTGATGAAGTAAAGGGAAAAGCCTTTGGGAACCAGACGGGGTGGAATATTAATAATGGTGTCGGGGCTCTGGAGCGCGGAAACGGCAAGCCAGTAGACGGGGAATAGTACCGGAATCAGCGCGAGAATCGCCAGGACATGAACCCGTACGACTTTTATAGTTTGTTTCCGCTGCTTGTTCATTTAGGCGGCTCCTCTCTATCTGTAGATTTTTTCCTGGTAGTTACGTACCATAAAGTAGACCAGGGCAAACAGAACCAGAATGATAAAAAGCAGTACTGTTATTGCGGAACCTTCCCCCATGCGATAACCGCTAAAGGCTCTCAGGTAGGCATAGATGGGCGCTGTCTGGGTAGCTTCGCCGGGGCCGCCACCTGTCATGACCCAGGGAAGATCGTAGAAGTTGAAAGTCCAGATAAAACGGAGAATCCCCGATACCATTACTACCGGAAGCAGGAGGGGCAGGGTAATTTTTACAAATTTTGTCCAGCTATTGGCCCCGTCCACTTCCGCCGCTTCGTAGAGATCCGCGGAGATCCCCTGCATGCCCGCCAAAAACATGGTAATCATCAGAGGAGTACCCCGCCATACATTGGCGAGGATCAGGATGAACATGGCGGAGTTTTCATGGGCTATCCATGCGTAAGGGCTGCCGAGGATATGCATATCTACCAGGATATAGTTGAGGATACCGTAGAGATCGTGAAACATCCAGCGGAAGATCATGGCAACCGCTACCGTGGGGATAAGCCAGGGGGTAATGGCAAGACCCCGGAAAAGCATTTTCCATTTAAGCAGCGGATTATTGAGAAGGGAAGCCATTATGAGCCCCAGGACGATCTGGGGGATGAGGCATCCGATGGTAAAGAAAAGGGATCGCATGATAGCCCGCCAGAACCGGAGGTCCTGGATTATCATGGCGTAATTTCTAAGCCCCACGATGCTTATCTTTGCTACGTTAGGCCGGTAATTCGTCAGACTCATTTGAACCGCAAAGATCATGGGATATATGACAACGCCCAGGATGAGCAGGATCGCCGGAAGGTACAGCAGGAATCCCTGAATACTCATCCTTCGGCTTAAAAGGTACTGTTTCGCAGCTTTTGTGTCTTTCATGATCCCCGCCTTTATCAGCAAACCGGCGTAAGCTTGCGGTTTTCCGCCTGCCCGGAATATTTTCCGGTATAAACCCGGTACCCGCCTTCCAGCCGGATAAGAGGCAGGGCACCGGTTTACTAAACTAATTCAGCAGCGCCTGTGTTTCGGCAATAAGCTCGTCCGCCGCCTGGGCCGCCGTGATCCCTTTGTTGAACATATTGATGAGGGGATTGGCGAAAATTTTGCGGGACTCCACTTCTCCTGCGAAGGGGAAAGGGCCGTTGGTCATCATCAGGCCGCTGGCGTGGCTTAGAATCTCCAGGGCCAAATCGGGAAGCATGGGCTTGATTTCATCGGGTAACTTGGCGCGGTACCCGGAGCTTTTGTAAGTTTCATTCAGTACCGGGAACATGGCGTAAGGATAACTGGCATAGAAGTCCACCATCCGGTCACCGGTGTAGAGCCACTTTATGTAGTCCTTGGCCAGATCTACATTGCTGTCTTTCTGTATACCCATACCGACCCACCCCGTGCCGGAACCTATCCGCTTGCGCCCGGGGAAAGAAAAATAAGCGATATCCTTGAGGGTTGCATCGTCCTTCAGAGCCCGGACATCGTAATAGATTTCCGGCGTATCAATGCGGCTCATAATCGTGCCTTTGGCCACCAGCTCACGAACATTGGTCTGGTTGTAGCCGATGAGACCCGCGGGGGAGCAGTCCTTGATGAGCCTGTAGAGGTAGTCGTAAACCTCAATAATGGCGGCCCGGTCCTCCGGGCTTACATCTACCCGCCAGTTACCCCCGGAGTCCGCGTTAACCAGGTTGACGTTATTTGATTGGAGAAACACCCAGATAGTTTTCCAACTGTGAATATCGGTCATGGGGGCGCCAAAGCCGTAGATGTTTTTGCCCGGATCGGTTACCGCTTTGCACATAGTGTAGAATTCTTCCCAGGTAGTGGGGAGCTTGGTGATCCCCGCCTTCTCCAGATAACTCTTGCGATACATGGTGATGTAGGGAGTTACATAAAGGGGGACGGAATAGTAGCTGGTTTCATACTTCCCTAGGTCCAGGGCCATCTGGAGGAATTTTCCCGTACCACCTATTTCATTGATGAGTTCATCCATTTCCAGAATACCGCCGGTCCCGGCCAGAGTCTGTGGCCATCCGGAACCATGGAGGGTGATCTCCGGGGGATTCTTCGCCATGATGGAAGCCACAACCTTGTCCATAGTCCCATCCCAAGGCATCACTTCCACTTTTACGGTAACCCCGGGATTTTCCTTTTCGTAAACCCGGGCCAGATCGTCGAAAGCTTTCGCCCGTTCTGTCTGGGTCATGGTAGACCACAGGGTAATAGTACCGGATTTGCCTTTTGCCGCCGGCTGCTGTTTCTCCCCGCCGCCCCCGGCAAACAGGGGAAGGGTTCCGAAAAACATAAACGCCGCAAAAACCAATAATACGCCTTTCTTCATAATAAAAAACCTCCTGGAGATTTATACTGATGCGGAAGTTCCGCTTTCAGTTGCCGGATACACCCTGAACTGTTCCAGGGCTTCAAAGTTGATTTCAAAACCTATGCCCGGCCTATCGGGAACCGAGACTGTTCCCGCCGGATCAAGGCGCAGGTGTTTTTTAAACATCTTTTCCTTCAAAGTATTCAGGTTGTTGTCATAGAATTCGACGATGAGTCCGTTGGGTATGGCGCTTACCAGGTGAGCGTGGATCTCCTGATCCCCGTGAGGAGCCACCAGGATATGGGAAGCCATGGCCAGATCCGCGGCTTTTTTCCACTCCGTAATGCCGCCCAACACCTGGGCGTCGGCGTTCAGCACTTGGGCGCAGCCGGAATCAATGAGCTGTTTGAAGCCCCAGCGGGTATACTCGTTTTCCCCCACCGCGATAGGGGTGTCCAGTTTCCGCCTCAGTTCGGCGCAGCCCTCCAGATCGTCCGGGGAGAGGGGTTCTTCGAACCAGTAGATATTCCGCTTGTCCAGTTCCCTG
Source organism: Treponema sp. (assembly GCA_031271075.1). Lineage (GTDB taxonomy): Bacteria > Spirochaetota > Spirochaetia > Treponematales > Breznakiellaceae > JAISFT01. The sequence continues at coordinate 9,718 of JAISWN010000060.1, read as the reverse complement.
CCCATTTTAAGGGCATCCAGCCGGTTATAGGCATTGTTGGCATCCACCAGAATGGCGATGTCTTTGCCCAGCGCCTCCCGGACCGCGTCTACCCTTTCCAGGTCCTCCCCGATGGAAGCGCCGCCGATTTTCATTTTGACCGCCTTTGCCCCCTTGGCAACATTTTCCCGCATTTCCTGCCGCAAGCCATCAAGGCCCTTGTCCGCCGCATAGTAACCGCCGGCTATATAGGCAGGGGCCGCGTCACGGAAACCGCCAAGCATCCGGTTCAGGGAACGGCCTGCCGCCTTCCCTTTGATATCCCAGAGGGCAATATCCACCGCGCTGATAGCCCGGGTCTCAAATCCCTTGCGGCCATAGACCTTGGGAAGGTACATCTTGTCCCATATCCTTTCCACGCTGAAAGGATCCTCCCCCAGGATACGCTCCCGAAGGCTCTCCAGGGTATCGACTACTACCTTGAAGCCATGGGTCCAGCCGTGGCCGCTTAAACCCTCGTCGGTTAGAACCGATGCAACAACGATGTCGGTGGCGGCGTAACGGTATTTCCCGTTGGCTATGGGTGTGGTGTACGGAGCCGAATAGGCGCGAATCTCCAAGCCGGTAATCTTCATGAATTTTCCCCATAAGCATGTATGTCTAAATATACAGACTGTATACAACTAGAAAACTATAACCCCCTCTCTTTTGTTAGTCAATACTTTTTTCATGTTTTTTCAGATCAAGCCCCGGCTCCCTGGCCGTGGAGGAATTTGCCGCGCGGATGCGCACAAAGACGAGGAAAAACTGACCGATGCGGCCGATTTTTATATAAACCCGCCGGATAGTGCGAAATTTTAATTTGCTTGACATGATTTGCTTAACGATGTACCATAATCTACTTGTTAGCATCTCAAGTTATCATCTCAAATTGAGGAGGAATACCATGAAAAAGGTGTTTGTAACAGTAATGGCTTTAGGGGTTCTTCTGCTGGCTGTACCCAGCCTAAGCGCTGGCGGCAAAGGGGATACGGCACAGGGAACCGGGGCGGTAAAAACTTTCACTATGAAGATTGGTCATGCCCAACCAACGAACAACCCAAGGCACATTTCTCTTGAAGCATTCAAGAAAATCGTGGAGGAAAAGACAAATGGCGGCGTAAAGGTGGAAATTTTCCCCACCGGCCAGCTTGGCACTGAAAAGGAGATGCTTGAACAGGTCTGTTCCGGCGTCATTCAGGGCTTTCGGGGAGGGCAGTTCGACTTCCTGCCCAAATTGCTCATCTTTAGCCTTCCTTTCCTTACCGAGAACAGTGATGAAATTAACCGCCTGATGAACTCAGATTTTGCCAAGGAAGTTTGCAAAGATTCCATAAAGGACGGGGCTATTATCCTTGGCCTTGGGGATGCCGGCGGCTACAGGCAGCTTTCTAACAACAGACACCCGATCACAAAACCCGCCGATTTGACAGGTCTCAAGATGCGGACTAACGGCATGGACACCATGGACAAGACTCTTAAGGCTCTTGGGGCAAGTACGATTTCAGTGCCTTACAACGACCTGTACATGGCCCTTAAAACCGGTATTGCCGATGGACAGGAGAATCCTTTCGTGAACGTGGAAGGCATGAAGTTCTACGAAGTACAGAAATATTTCACTGATATTAGGTACCAGTTCCACCCGGATCCCTTCTACGTAAACGTGGCATGGTACAACAGCCTTCCCGAAGAGTACAAGAAAGTCATTGAGGATGCAACTACGGAATCCATGGTTATCAACAATAAGGCGATTGCGGATAATCAGCAGGCCGCTTTGGACGTGATTAAAGCCAACGCTGAAGTGTACACCCTCAGTCCCGCAGAACGGCAGGCGTTTAAAGATGCGGTGGAAGTTGTTTACGACCAGTATTTGAAAGAAGGGCGGCTCACCCAGGCGGAGCTTGACAAAATGCGCTCCCTCGTAGCCGGAAAGTAAGCGCCCATTACGGCGGGAGGTTATTCGATGGGCAATTTTTTTCTAAAAACGGGAAGAAGGCTCAATAAGATATATTCCGCTATTGGCATTTTCGCCATGGCGCTGATGACAGCCTGCGTGATTTTCGCGGTAATCGCCCGTTACTGTTTTAATATTTCCTTCCGGCAGATGGAAGAATTTATCTCCTTTGTGTTCGCTTTTACCACCTTCTGGGGAATTGGAATCTGTATACTCAGCAATGACCATGTGAAGATAGACAGCATTGTGAACGCCTTGCCAAGGCCCTTCCGCCGTATCGTCAAATTTTTTGATTTCGCCGTGATCATCCTGGTACTTGTGGTAATGATCTGGTATGGCGCCGATTATACAAGAAAATATGGTCACCAAATCTCTTTTGGTATGAGGATTCCTTACTTCTGGATGTACGGCCTCATACCGCTCTGCTGTTTCATCGGCCTCATCTGTATATTTATTAAGATCGGCAGCTATATCCAGATGATTCGGGACAACAAAGACTAGGAACCTGTGGGGTTTTGTGGATTTTTTGCATACTTAGCCAAAAAACCCAGGGCCTCATGATTTTCCAGGAGTATCGTAATGGCAATGGTTTTTTTACTTGTCTTTCTTCTCCTCTTTGCGATTTTTGGGGTGCCAATCGCGTTTGCGATTGGCGCGTCAAGCCTTGCATACATTGAAACATTTGCTCCCAGCTTCATTCAAATGCTGCCCCAGCGGGTATGGGGTGGGGTGTTCGGCTTTCTGATGGTAGCCATGCCCCTGTTCATGCTTGCCGGGGAACTGATGAATATCGGCGGTATCACGAAGCGCATTGTCGATTTCAGTCTCTATCTGGTGCGTCCCTTCAACGGCGGCCTCGGTGAAGTAAACATCATAGGAAGCATGATTTTTGGCGGCATCTCCGGTTCTTCCGTGGCAGATACGTCGGCCCTTGGCTCGATACTTATCCCCGCGATGGAGAAAAACGGCTATCCGCCCAGGGTAAGCGCCGGTGTAACTGTCGCATCTTCCACCATGGGGATGATCATACCCCCAAGCGTCCCGATGGTTGTTTACGCTATGGTTTCCGGGGAGTCCGTTGGGAAACTCTTCATAGCCGCCCTTATTCCGGGGCTGCTCATCGGCATTACCCAGTGCGTGGTGATGTATATTGTGTCGATTAAAAATGGCTATCATCCCAAAAAAGAGCCTTTCAATTCCAGGCATTTTATTAGGACTATGCTTTATGGGCTTCCGGCGATTCTTATGCCCCTGGTGGTTATAATCTGTGTGAGCTTTGGAATCTGTACCGCAAGTGAATCTGCGGGAATCGCGGTAGCTTACTCCCTCATGGTGGGTTTTTTTGTGTACCGGGAACTAACGGTTAAGGACCTTATCATGGCGCTTAAAAAAACCCTGATTTCTTCAAGTTCTATCATGATTATCATTGGCTTTACCACAATTTTTACCTGGCTTCTGACGATGGCGAATGTCCCCCAAACGATTGCGAACTTCTTCCTCGCCATGCATCTGCCGGTCTGGGGTTACGGCCTCATGTTTGTGGTTCTCATTCTCATTGTTGGCTGCTTTGTTGATGTCTCCCCTGCGATACTTCTTATTTCCCCCATACTTCTTCCGGTTATGCGGGACATCGGAATCACCGATCTTCAGTTCGGCGCGATGATGATTACCGGCCTCGCCATTGGTCTCGTAACGCCGCCTGTGGGAATGTGCCTTAATGCCTGTACAAAGATCAACAAGATGCCGATTGAAGAAATTTTCAAAGGAGCGGCGCCTTATCTCATTTGCAACGTGATTGTGCTGATATTGATAAGCGTGTTTCCACCCCTTACCACTTGGCTGCCGTCAAAGATCTCGTACTAAAAACAATCGGATTTTCAGGCGGGATTAACTACCGTGATTAAGCGCCCGCAGGCAGGGCACTGAACACCATTCTTGAAAAACCGGCGGCGATCGGATCATGAGGGAAGAGAAACTTAGCAAACAGGCTTATGAAAAGATCAGGGAACTCATAAAAACCCGCCGGTATCTTCCCGGCGATCCCTTGCCGGAAAACGAATTATCGGAAATTCTGGGGATGAGCCGGACTCCCATCCGGGAGGCCCTGCATCGGCTTGAGGATGAACAGACCGTTACCATAAAACCCCATTTAGGGGCTTTCGTTTCCACCACCGATCTGGGACAGCTCTGCAATATCTACGAAGTCCGGGAGGCCGTGGACGGTATGATGGCCAGAATACTTTGCAAACCGTCCATTAATACTCTTCCCTTTACGCGGCTCCGGGAGCGGCTGCTTAAGATTCGGGAAATATCCGATGGCGCGGAACGGGCCGCCCAGCTTCATGCTTTTGCCAAAGATTACGGTACGGCTATCCGGACCCTCTGTGAAAACCCCATGCTGGAAAAACTTTCAGCCTCTATTCTGGTCAGGACCGATTCTATGGGACTGATTACCCGCATTATCCCCTTGTTTCCTGATGAGTCGGTTCCGGAACGCCTTGCGGCGCTGGACGCCATAATAGCCAAGGACGCCGACCGGGCGGAAGACGCTGCCCGTCAGCATGTACGCAATGTCTTTTGCCGAATCATGGCGGCCGTGAGCCCGGCAGGAAGGGGGAAATGACGAGGCCCTGTCGCGGAGTTCATTGTTCAGCTTGTTCCACGGCTTCCTGTATCTGCCGCCGTTTTTCCCGGAGTCTTGTTACGGGGAATTCTTCAAGGTATTTTTTCAGCGTTTCCTGTTCGCCCGGGGGGAAGCTTACGAATTCCAGGGCGATAATGCGCCCGGCACGAACCAGACGGCAGACCGGGGAAAGGATACGATCCCCTACCCGGAGGCTGCACTCGGAAAGCTCCGTAAACAGGGTAATATCCTTTATCAGGGTGGAATAAACCGGCAGGAAGGAAAAGCCGGTAAAGGAGATGGTTTTTATATCGCCGGGAATAAGGGTCTTGTCCAGGGGGTTTGAAACGAGGAACCTAAAATTTTTTCGGTCTTCCACAAAGAAACGCTGGGCCTTGCGCCGGTCTTCTACCGGGATATAACGGGAGATAATGGTCTGGAGGCGTTCCAGATCCGTATCGCCCAGGCTTTCGTCCACCAGGCCGCTGACCCCGATGAAAAAAGCCTGACTGCTCTCCTCCAGGGAAAAATCCTGCCCTTTAAGGACGATGATGGGGCAGTTCTCCTTGGACCGCTCGGCCCGGACAAACTGAACCACCGCCTTCCAGTGCCGGGGAAAGTCGTTGGCGCTGATGATGATCCCCGCCGGGTCCACCTCGTCCACATTGTCCATGGCCTTGATCACATGCCGGTAGCGGACAAGCTCAAAGCCCAGCGGTTTAATATACAGCGAGATGAGATCGTAAGTATCATTCGAGCCCATGACCAGGAGCAGCTTCATTCAGTCCCCAAATTTGTTACCACGTAATCTACAACGATCCACACCCTGTCCCTGCGCTGCAGGTAGTAGGTATACCGTTTCAATTCGGTATAATTACCTGTTCTGAATTTTTCAAGTACCGTCACCGTGCCCTCCAGGGCGTCGTAGTTGGTGCGCTCGATCTCGTATTCAAAGGGGATAAGGGTAATATCCCCGTCAACGAGTTCCTGCCGCAGATCTTCCCGGTAACGGCTGAGCATCCGGTGGCGGCCTTCCTCGCTCTCCGCAGCCCAGCGGCGTTTTCTTGCCGGGTCCCGGGAGATGATGGCCTCCAGATCCAGGTAGAGGAAGAACTTTTCCCACTGGCTCTTCTGCCGGGCGCTGATCAGGTAGTCCACCACCTCGTCCGGGGCCAGCCGTTCCCTGCTGAGGACTTCGCCGGTGTCAATATCCATGGCCAGGGGGATCCCTTCGGGGCCGGGAATGGGGGCGGGGCGGATATTCAGGGCGAGCCGGTTCGATTCAAGCGGGATCCCCCCGGAACCGGGGAGAAGTTCCGGATAGATACGGGCCAGGACGACGAAGGATCCGCTCTCTCCCAGCTTTGTGTAGTCCCGCAGATCCTCCACAAAGGAGAAAGATTCGCCGCTTTCCACGGAAATCTCCCGGAAGAAAACGCGGGCGCTGCCGCTCCGCTTCCGTACCAGGGTATCCGCGGGCTCCACGGCCCGGTTTGTCATGGTGCGTACATCAAATTCGATGGAAAAGGCCCGGTCATCCGCCAGTTTGAAGCGAAAAGCGGAGGGGCTGTTGTTGGTAACGGTAGCCTGGACATAGATAGGTTCCCTCTCGACCCCCGGGACGTGGTAGATTCGCTTGTCAAAATACCGGATACTAAAGGCAACATCTCCCTCCGCGGCGGGGAGGAAGCCGGAGGCAAGAAATAACAGGGAAAGGGCAAGCGCCAAAGCCGCTGGTTTATGTTTCACCGCGAAACTCCATAGATTATTTTAAACCTGGTCCTATATTATAGTCATCGGCAGCCGTTTATGAATACCTTATCCTTTCCTCCGTTTCTGAACAGTTTGTCCTCCTCCAAGGCGGTTTCCGCCTGTTTTTCGGCCTGGGAGGAAGGGAAATTCCCCCTGGAGATAGAGGGGCCCGAAGGCGCCTTCCAGGGCATCCTTCTGAGCGGCCTTTGCCGGGATATTCAGGCGGCCGGCGCGGAAGCGGGCCCTTTTATCGCCGTGGTTCCTACCGAAAGCGAGGCCGCCGAACTTGCCCTGGATCTGCGGAGTTCCGGGCTGCCCGCCGGGATCTTTCCCTGGTGGGGGATCATGCCCTACCGGGATATGCCCCCGGTGTCGAAGGTCTTTGGGGAGCGGACCAAGGCCCTTGCCGCCCTGGCCTCCGGCACGGCCCCGGCGGGTCTTTGCCTCATCGTTCCCGAGCGGGCCTTCCTTACCCCCCTGCCTCCCCCGGATTATCTGCGGAGCCTCCTCCTCCCCCTTGCCCCTGGCGACCGGGTGGATACCGCCGCCCTGGCGGAAACCCTTGTCTCTTACGGCTATACCCGGGTACCCAGGGTTCAGCTTCAGGGAGAGTTTGTCCTCCGGGGGGAAGTGCTGGACATCCTCATGGGCGGGGACGACATGGCTTACCGCCTTCTCCTGGACTTCGATACGGTGGACTCGATACGGCTCTTTGATCCCATCGATCAGAGTAGTATCGGGAGTAGTATCGGGCAGAGCAGCGGCGGGGTGAATGCCCGAAAACCCGGAAGGCTCCTGATCCGGCCTCTGCGGGAAGTTATCTGGACCGATGATCGCATCGAAGCCCTGGGGGAGAATCTGGCGGGCCTGGAGGAATTTGCCGATGGGGGCCGGGGAATTCTGGAAGAACTCATGGAAAGGCGATCCGTCCCCGGGGAGGAACTGCTCTACCCCCTGGCCTTTGCCCCCGGCCTTTCCACTGCGCTGCCCGATTACCTGGGGAGCGGGGGGACGGTCTTTTTCATTGACCGGGAGCGGCTGGAAAAGGCCCAGGAAGCACGGGAGCGGGAGTATGAGAACCTCTACCGCCGCGCCAGGCGGGAAACCGGGGGGCGCGTCCCCGATCCTTCCCGGATACTCCTCAAATTTGCCGATCTTGCCGGCAGGGTAAAACGGCGGGTCTCGTTTATGGCGATTAAGAACGAGGGGGAGGCGGGGGCCCGCCGGGTGGAGATTCCCTGCGATCCTCCCCGCAGTTTTTTTGGGAACCTCAACTACCTGAAAGAAGAATTCGGGGCCCTCCTCAAGGACGGCTGGAAGATAAGCGTGGCCGCCGAGTCGGACATCCAGGCGGAGCGGATAAGGGGCCTCTTGGGGGATATTGCCTCTCCCGCCCTGGCGGTGCAGGCGGCGCCCTTCTCGGCGGGATTCGCCCTGCCGGATATCCGCTTCATGCTGGTGCAGGAAAACGAGATCTTCGGCCGCAGAAAACGGGTTCCCCAGTCGGTCAGAACCACGCGCAGCGCCGCTATCGACAGTTTTGTTGAGCTTAACCCCGGTGATTTTGTGGTTCACCTGAACTACGGCATCGGGCTCTTTAAAGGCATCGACCGGATAAAGGCCCTGGGGCACGAGCGGGATTACATCAAGCTTGAGTACTTGGGGGAGGAAACGGTCTTTGTTCCCATTGAGCAGGTGAACCTGGTGCAGCGTTACATCGGGAACGAGGGGTCTCCCCCGCGGCTCGATAAACTGGGATCCAAAAGCTGGGAGGCCCGCAAAAACCGGGTAAAGAACTCGGTGGAGGACATCGCGGAAAAGCTGGTGGCCCTCTATTCAAAACGCAAAGCCGCGCCGGGTTTCGCCTTTCCGGCGGACACGGAGTGGCAGACCATGTTCGAGGCCGCCTTTCCCTTTGACGAGACGGAGGATCAGCTCCGCTGTGTGGAGGAAATCAAGGCGGACATGGAAAGCCCCCACCCCATGGACCGGCTGGTCTGCGGGGACGTGGGTTTCGGCAAGACCGAGGTGGCGGTGCGGGCCTGCTTCAAGGCCGTGATGGGGGGGAAGCAGGTGGCCTTCCTCGCCCCCACAACGATACTGGCGGAGCAGCATTACGAAAATTTTCAGGAACGCTTTTCCCGTTTTCCCGTGCAGCTTGCCATGCTTTCCCGTTTTGTTGAGCGGAAAAAAGTCCGGGAAATCCTGGAGCAGGTAAAAAACGGGAGGATAGATATTCTGGTAGGCACTCACCGGATCATCCAGAAAGACGTAGGCTTCAAGAACCTGGGGCTTATGGTGGTGGACGAGGAACAGCGATTCGGGGTGAAGGACAAGGAGCGGCTCAAGGAATTCAAGACCAGCGTGGATTGCCTTACCCTCTCCGCCACCCCCATCCCCCGGACCCTCCACATGAGCCTGCTTAAAATCCGGGACATGAGCCTTCTTGCCACGCCGCCCCAGAACAGGCGCCCCATCGAGACGCTTATCGACGAATGGAACGAGGAACGGGTCGCCCAGGCGATCCGCCGGGAAGTGGAACGGGGGGGACAGATCTTCTTTCTCCATAACCGGATAGAGAGCCTGAACGATACCCGTATTCAAATCGAGCGGCTGGTACCGGAGATGCTGGTGGAGACCGCCCACGGACAGATGGACGCCAGGGATCTGGAGGACGTGATGCACCGTTTTGTCCACGGGGGCTTCCATGTGCTGGTCTCCACCACGATCATCGAAAACGGCATAGACATCCCCAATGTAAACACCATCATTATCGACCGGGCGGATATGTACGGAGTCTCCCAGCTCTACCAGCTCCGGGGCCGGGTGGGCCGTTCCGACCGGGTGGCTTATGCCTACCTTTTCTACCCCAGGGACAAGGCCCTGACCGAGGTGTCCATGAAACGGCTCCAGGTTATCTCCGACTTTACCGAACTGGGATCGGGATTCAAGATCGCCATGAAGGATATGGAGATCCGGGGGGCAGGGAACCTGCTGGGCCGGGAGCAGTCGGGGGACATCTACTCCGTGGGTTTCGATCTCTACATCAGGCTCCTGGACGAGGCGATACGCCGCCTTGAGGACGAACACTACCAGGGGGAGGCGGAAACTTTGCTGGAACTTGAGTATTCGGGTTTTATCCCTGATACCTATATTGATTCGGCCCAGGAAAAGATGGAGATGTACAAAAAGATAGCCTCCGTGCGGGAGAAGGACGAGCTTGACCGGGTCCACGCCGAGATGATCGACCGCTTCGGCCCGCCGCCCGACGAGGCCGCGTCCCTCCTGGCCCTGGCGGAGATACGGATCATCTGCCGGGAGATAGCGGTGGTTTCCCTGCGGGAACGGGCGGGCCAGGCGCGGGTGGAATT
>JAISWN010000014.1 GCA_031271075.1 Treponema sp. | reverse complement strand
AAGCAAGCAAGCAAGCAAGCAAGCAAGCAAGCAAGCAAGCAAGCAAGCAAGCAAGCAAGCAAGCAAGCAAGCAAGCAAGCAAGCAAGCAAGCAAGCAAGCAAGCAAATTATGGGCACCGTATAGTCTTTGTCAAGTACCTGACAGCGTAAATTCGTATTTTTTTAACTTTTTTTCTCTTTCCTTAAAAAGGCCGGAGTGTCTCCGTATCGGGACATTCCGGCCTTTTTTTATCTCCCCGTATTCCGCGCCGCATTGCGGCTTGGAAAAAACCGCCCTGTGGGGCGGTTATATACGTTGTGCCTAAGGGCACAAAACGCACGGAGGCTTTTTATGAAAAAAAGCAGATGGTTTCTAACGGGAATACTCGGCATAGTGCTGGTATTCGGTCTTGCTCTGACGGGTTGCCCGACTGAGTCGGATGATGGTGACGGGGGTTTTCCGCCCATCAATGAACCCACAACCGGCCGAGAAACTGTGAAGTATACTGACGCCGCCATAAGCGGTGCACCGGAGGGTTTAACCGCCGACGCCACCGCCATCGATGCCGATATGGGCATTACCCAATTCACGATAAGCGGGGGCAAACTGACCCTTAAGCTTGAAACACCCACTTCCCTTACCACCACGATTGCAAGTTATGTCTCCAGTGGCGGCTATTTAGCGGGGAAGTATTTATACGATGTCAATGGGGATAACGCGGTAACCGTCAGTTCGACCGACGTAGAAGCAGTGGTTATAAGCAAATTCCCATGCACTGCTGGTGGGGATCCCTATGAGCTCCAGAGAAAGTGGGAAGACACCGATGGGAAAACCTACCGCTACAGCAAAGAGATTTTTTACGTCTATGTGGATGGTAATGTTACCCTCACCAGAGATGAAAGAAAAATCACGGAGGGGGAATACGATATAACTTCCCACGCCTTCGACCTTCAGCTCAAAAACGGCTGGAATCTGCTGCAATTTGACGAAAGTTTCAATGTAATAGCAGAGGGCGTATACGTTGCTATCGGTACGCTAAAAATCGCCGACACGGATCTGTCCTGCACTGTAGAAAAGGTAAAGGAAGACGATTAAACACCGCGGCCCGGGAGCTCGTTACCTGAATTTTTGCGACAGATGGGCCTGTTTCATCGAACCGAAGGTTCGTAAACCGGAGGTTCGCACCAACCGGGTTTTGGAACAGGCTCAGAAAAACCACGTGAAACTCCGCGGTTACAATTTCCCCATATCTGCCTTCCTGGTGTTTACGGGCTCCTAGGCTTTCAGCTCCGCTACCAGGCTGAGGAGTTCCTCCGCCTTGCGGAGCAGGTTTTTAAGATCCTTGTCCACCTGGGTAACAAGGCTGTTGTTTTCCCCGGCGATGCCGCTTACATCCGTTACCAGGCTGGTAATAGCCTTGCTGGAACCGGACTGTTGTTCCACCGCCGCGGCAATGGACTGGATCTTGATCATCACATCCTTGACGATGGTCTGGGCCTCCCTGAGGGAAGCGGCGGTCTTCTCCGAAAGTTCCGTCACCTGGGAGATGGAGGCTACCGCTTCGTCCATGCCCGTGATATTCACCCTGGTAAGTTTCTGCATGTCGACGATGGAATTCTCCACTTCCTGGGCCGCGGAACGGGTTTTTTCCGCCAGTTTGCGTACTTCCCCGGCGACTACCGCGAAGCCCTTGCCGGCCTCCCCCGCGTGGGCGGCCTCAATCGAGGCGTTCATGGCGAGCAGGTTGATCTGGGAGGCAATGTCGGAGATCACGTTCATGATGTTGCCGATATTGGCGGACTGGGCGCCAAGCTGGTTGACGTTTTCCGTAAGGTTCCCCGTCAGGGCGTGCAGCTCGTGCATGGCGTGGCCGGCCTCGCCGGCCATGGAGACCCCCTCCTCAACCTTGTCGTTGGATACCCGGGCCTGTTTTGCCACTTCTTCCGCGCCGTTAGTTATACTAAGCACCCCGGAACTGAGCTGTTCCATGGAAACGAGAATATCCCCAAGCCGCTGGGTCTGGAATTCCCCGCCAAGCTTGACTCCGTCGGAGCTGCGGGAGATATTGTTTACCGAATCTTCCACGTCGTGGGCCGCTTTTTCCACCTGGGCGGCAATTTCAAGCATTTTCGCGGCAACCTTGCGGGCCTCTTCCGCCTGGGCCTGGGCCAGTTTTTCCTTCTCCTGAACACCGGTAAAGATACTCTTCAAATTCTGGGCCATCTTGAGGAAGGATCTTTCAAGCACCGTAATCTCGTCGTTCCCCGTTACCTCAAGTTTCAGGTTAAGATCCCCCGATGCAAGCTGTTCCGCCGCCTTTACGGTCTTCCCCAGGGGGCCGGTGATGGATTTAAGGCAGAAGATCACCAGGGGGATCAGGATAAAAAACAGGAGTACCCCGATGATCTCCGCGATGGCTACCATGCGGCCCCGGAGTTCCTGGGATTCCCGCCGGGCAATTTCCGCCTTGGCCTTATCAATGTTGTCAATGTAGATCCCTGTGGAGATCCAGATATCCGTGCCGGGGATGTACTCCACGTAGGCCAGCTTGGGGGCCTGTTCCATTAAGGGAGGCTTGGGGAAAACGAATTCCACAAAGCCGCCGCCTTTCTGGGCGTTGGCGTAGAGATCCCGCACGTAGTAGACCCCGCCGGCGTCCGCGGTGTTCCCCAGGTCTTCACCCTCCCGCTGGGGCAGGGTGGGATGCATAAAGATGCGGGTGCCGATATAGGTGTAGTAGTAACCCGATTGGTCATCCTCGAAACGGTAATCCTGGATGTACGATTTGATGATGTCGTGCTGTTCCTGCCTGTCCTTTACCCCTTCCAGGGCCTTGCCCAGGGCAGCCGCCATGGTCTGGGTTCCCAGCCTGAGTTTCTGCCGCTGGCCTTCGAGCATCTCCCGTTCCGCGTCGGCTATACCGGACAACATTGAATCCCTGGCGGTAAAAAACACCGTAGCAACCAGGGCTACGATGGATAAAAGCAAAACAACGGTCAGGCTTACAATTCTGACACCGATAGAAGTATTCCGCAGCATAGTAACTCTCCTTAAACGGGCAGGGCTGTGGTTCCAAAAAAATTAAAAGCTTCCGCCGCGCCGCTCAGTTCCACCGCGTGGCCGGTTCGGAAGTAGTAAAGCCAGATCCGGCACCGCTTTTCCCGCAGATCCCGGGCCGCCCGGTAATAAAACGCCATTTGGGGGAGATGTTCCGGGGGGTTCTCCGCCGAATCGGTTTTAAAATCCACCACCCACACCTGATCTTCCCTGTCGAAAAGCAGATCGATAGTCCCGCTGATGTACATATAGGCGTTTCCCGGGTTTTGTTCCATCCCCACGCCCACCGGCGGCAGGCGGGGATAAAAACTGCGGAAGGGGTATTCGCTCCGGCGGAAGGGGGATTCGGCGGCGGCCTTTCCCAGGGGGGATCGGAGGAAACGTTCCGCCAGTTCCCTTCCCGCCGAGAGGAGGATCTCCCCTTCCCCGGGGCTCAGGAGGCCGGCAAGGCGGGGAGGGATGACCGGTTCCACGCCCTTGAGCAGGGCTTCCACAGAGAGATGGGCCAGGGTTCCGAATTCGGCGGGGCCGAAGCTCTCTCCCCAGGCCCCGCTTGCCTCTCCCGCCGCCGCGCCTTCGGCCGGAACCCCGGCGGGGCCGTTCGGGGCAGCGAAACGGGCCAGTATCCTATCCACCCGGGTAAAAAGCTCCCCTCCCCCCTCTCCGTCAAAAGCCGAACTTCTGATCTCGCCCTTTTTATCGAAAGCCGAACTTCTGATCTCGCCCTTTTTATCGAAGGCCGAACTCCTGATCTCGCCCTTTCCGGCGCCCGGCAAGGCCGTATGAAACGAGGTAGGGCTCAGGTGATCCCTCACCGGCCTGGGGGTAACGATTTTCTCCGCCCCTTGGTAGTAAGGCGCGGCCGCCGCGAGGAAACGGGAAAGCCCCTGCCGGTTGTTGGGGTAGGGCCCTCCGTCTTCCCGGCGCCGTATATCCTCCCTGGTGTAGTGGGGGATAGGTTCAAGGCTGAGGAAAGGATGCATGGGCTTGTCAGCCCTTAGCTTGTCGGCCCCTAGCTGCTCCGGCCCTAACCAGCGATCCGCCAGGGCCGGGAGGAGCAGGCCGAACAGGGTTCCGTCGTCCAGGGAAGAATCCCCCGGAAGCCGCCGTATACCCGCCTTCCGCTCTTTTTCCTCCCGGGCTTCCCGTTTCTGTTTGATCGCCCGGTACAGACAGGAGGCCATGTCTTCCGCGCCCCCGCCCTCCATACCCAGGGAATAGGATCCGGTGATGATAAGCCGGTCTTCCGCCCTGGTCATGGCCACGTAGAGGAGCCGCCTGAGTTCGGCGGCGGCCTTCCGTTTTTCCTCAAGCCGATCCCTTTCATAGAAAAAATTCCGCCCCAGGTCGTTCATCCGGGAACATTCCGGCGGTAGGGGGGGGTTGAAGGAGAGCCCCCCGTCGTCGGAGGCGTAGATTTCCTCGTCGTTGGTATTACTCCGGGCCCGCCTCCCGCATCCCGCGATGAACACCACCGGGAATTCCAGCCCCTTGCTCTTGTGGATGGTGAGGAGCCGTACCGCTCCCGGACGTTCCAGGGGCAGCTCCGTATCCTGGAGCCGTTCCTCATTTTCCCGCAGGGCCGTGAGCCGGTCGGTGAAGGCGGCAAGGCTCAGGTTTTCACTGTCCGCTTTTACCGCCTGGCCGTAGAGGTAGTCGAAAAGTTCCCGGTAGGCCCCGGTCTGGGGGTTCCACTCAGTCTCGTAACGGTAGCCCTCCCGGTACCAGAGTTCGCTTACCAGTTCGCCGATGGACAGGGCCGCCGCCTTTTCCCGGATCCGGTGGTAGAGATCCCGGCCCTGTTCATAGGCCCGGCGGTCAGGCTCCTCCAGAAGGGGCGGCGTTGTACCGGAAAAGGGAACCGGCGTCCCGCCCCTCTCCCTTAAAGCGTTGAATTCGGAAAGGCAGATCGCCAGTCCCCCAAGGGAAAGCCCGGCGAAGGGGGATCGGAGGCTTACGGCGTAGGCTTCCGTATCCAGGGGGTAGCTTACCAGCCTGAGCAGGGCGGCCAGATCGTTCACCGGGCCATCGGCAAAAAAGCCGCAGAGCCCCTCTCCCGCGTAGGGGATGCCCAGGAGCCTCAGGTGCTTTTCAAAAACCCGCTGGGGGGCACGGGTGCGGAACAGGATCGCTATGTCCTCGGGCCGGTACCTCGGGTTTCCGTCCTCCCCGGTTTCCGCCAGAAGATCCCGGATTTTCTCCGCCCCAAACACCGCCTCGTTTTCATCGTCCTCGAAGGGTTCCCCCTGCTCCCCTCCGTCTTCATCCTCCTCGTCCCCCGCCTTGCCGGCCCTGTCCAGAATGTATAAGCCTATGTTTCCCGGCTCCGCGCGGTGGGCCCTGAGGGGGGAGTAATCGGCCTCGTAGGGGGGCTTTTCGCCCGGCAGGAACACCCCTCCCGCCTGAAAGAGATCGTTGAAGGCGGCGATAAGATCCGGGGAAGAGCGGTAATTGATCCCCAAAGTCAGATCCGCCGCGGCAAGCTCGTTTTTCAACTGCCGGAACACCGAGACGTCGGCTCCCCGGAAACGGTAGATCGACTGTTTCTCGTCCCCCACAAAGAACATCTTTTCCGGGGCCAGTTCCTCCGTACCGGGGACACGGCGCTTCTCCCCCCCCCCTTCTTCCGCCAAAAGGAAGATCAGATCCCGCTGGAGGCTGTTGTTATCCTGAAATTCATCCACCATGATCTTGCTTATCCGGTCCCTGAACACCCCCCGCAGATCAGGATGATCCCTCAAGGCGTCAACCGCAAGGCGGCTGACATCGGAAAAGCTCATGATCCCCGCCCGCCGTTTTTGACGGTTAACATGATCCTGGAATTCCTCCAGGAGGGCGGAGACGCCGGCGCTGAGATCCCGGTGGAGAAGAAAATTGGCCAGGGCCCCCAGCCTTTCATGGAGACCGCCCTCATTTTTAAATTTTCTGAGGGGCTCCGCCAATCGGTCAAGTTCCTCCGAAACCCTGCCCCCGGGAAGGCCGACCGCCTCCAGGTCCTCAAAATAGGCAAACAGGCTTTCCGTTTCCCGCCGGGAATTTTCCGTAATGTTTCCAAGCTCAGGCAGGGGGGGTATGGAAGGATGGGAGGAAAAGAAGGAAGACAGGGTGGCAAAAAAGACGGACTTATGGGACCCCATATTCCGCATCCCCCCCTCCAGGGCCCGTACCGTTTCTATGGTCCGGCGGCCCAGGTCTTTCCAGACCCGGAGGGCTTCCGCCTCCTGTTTTGCCAGGTCCCCCGTAAAGCTGCGGGGGCTGCTGAGGCAGCTATAATCAAGAACCCCCTCGACAAAGATCCGCCCGGCGATGTCCCGGATCCGGTAATCCGCCAGAAGTTGCCGGAGGGCAGGATCGTTCCGCTTGTCCAGAACAAAGCGGAGGCCCTCCTCCCGGGCCAGTTCCCGGACCGCGGAATTGCCGGTGGAAAATTCCGGGCTTATGCCGTAACGCCGGGCGGCGCTGCGGGCGACCCGGGCGCAGAAGGAATCCAGGGTGCCGATTTGGGCCCGGTGAAATTCCTCAATCGCCCTGCGGGCCCGGGGGTCTTCCCGATGTTCGGTCAGGGTCTTGTAGATCCGGCCGTACATCTCGTTGGCCGCCTTGTTGGTAAAGGTGAGGGTGAGGATTTCATCCACCGAACAGTGTTCCCTGAGTACGAGCCAGGCATAGCGGGCCGCCAGCACCCTGGTCTTTCCCGATC
>JAISWN010000337.1 GCA_031271075.1 Treponema sp. | reverse complement strand
CTCACCACCCTTCAATGGATACTCAGCATCGTTGCCCCGGGGCTTTTTATCGCCATTGCCATCGTGTTCCAGCCGGAACTGCGGAAAATTTTCATGCGCCTGGGCCAGGGGGATTTTTTCCGCCCCGACACAAAGCCCCGGATCGGCCAGCTTGAGGCGGTGGTAACCGCCGCGGAGATCCTTTCGGAGCAGCGGCGGGGTATGCTGGTGGTGTTTCCCCGGCGGACCAACATCAAGAGCGTTATCGACACCGGCACCCGGCTGAACGCGGATATATCATCAAACCTTATCGTAACCGTTTTTGTATTCGACGGCCCCCTCCACGACGGGGCCATGGTGATACAAAACAACCATATTGCCGCGGCGGGCTGCTTCCTCCCCCTTTCGGAACAGCAGGATATCCGCAAGAGCTTTGGCACTCGGCACCGGGCCGCCCTGGGCATGTCCGAGCAGTCCGACGCGGTAGTTCTGGTGGTGTCCGAGGAGACCGGGGCCATTTCCCTGGCCCAGGACGGGAATCTTTACTACGATCTTTCCTCCCTGGAAGTTACCCGCAAGCTCAAGGAATTCCTCGACCGGGGCGCCCGGCGGGATCTTCACCCCCAGGAAGCGGCAGAGGCCAGGCCGGCGGCCCTTGTTCCGGAGGAAGGCAAGGATGCCCTCGTTGAACCTTAGAAAAATTCTGGTGAAGATGGCGGATAACTGGGTAGCCAAGGTGCTGTCCGTCTTTCTGGCCATTGTCGTTTTTGTCTTCCACCGAATGACCACCATGGAATCCCGTTTTTTTCTTACGCCCCTTATCGTGGAACTCCCCGCCCACCTGGTTCCCTCAAGCCCCTATACCCGGATGATCCGGGTAACCCTGCGGGGAGACGCCGACAACATCATGCCCATCCTTGAGGACGATGTGGAAGCTTACATCGATCTTGGAAACATTGAAGTTCCCGGGCCCTGCCGAGCGCCGGTGCAGATCCGCAAGAAGGGAAGCGCCGTGGGGGTGGAACCCCTGGAGATCTCCTTTAACCCTATCGAGATTGAACTGGAACTGGATCAGAAGAGCAGTAAGTATGTGCCCCTTACCGCCAACATCCAGGGCAACCTGGAGTCCGGTTACGATCTGGCGTCCCATTCCCTTACCCCCACCCAGGTGGCCCTGGACGGCCCGGCGAAACTCCTTGACCAGGTAACCGAACTCTACACGGATATTATCGATCTTGACGGCAGGAACGCCGACTTTACGGTGATGGTAAGTATTCTGAACCGGGATCCCCTGCTTACCATCCGGGGGAACGGGATGACCGAATTCCGGGGCTTTGTGCGCAGCCGGGTCGCGGTGCGGAATTTGGGTTCCCTTCCCATCACGATAGAGGGGCTGGACGAGCGGTTTTTGCCGGAACCTGCTGTGGCCTTTGGAAATGTCCGCATATCCGGCCCCCAGTTGGAGCTTGACGCCTTTGTGCCTCCCCAGCTTTTCCTCAGCGTTGACTGTTCCGGGATTACCGGGGAAGGGGCCTATACCCTGCCGGTAAAGGTGAACCTGCCGCCCTCGCTGAACCTGGTGCGGGGAGAACCCCGGGAAATTACCGTGGCCGTAAGTTCTGCCGATGAAAAGATAGGCGAGGTTCCATGATAATCGGAATCGGGGTTGACGTAGTCCATGTGGACAGGCTGATACGCTGGCGGACTATTCCGGGGCTTCTGGAACGTTACTTTCACCCGGAGGAACTAAGGGCGGCCCTGGCGAAGAAGGGGGGGGCGGATCTGTCCCTGGCAGCCCGCTTTGCCGCCAAAGAAGCCTTCGGCAAGGCCCTGGGAACCGGGCTTGCGGGGATTGTGCTTAAGGACATCATGGTGGAGAACCACCACAACGGGCGGCCCGAGATACGGGTGTTCAACACCGCCCTCAAGGCCCTGAACGCCAGCGGCGCCACGAAACTGCATATATCCCTGACCCATGAACGGGACAACGCCATCGCCATGGTGGTGCTGGAAGCTTAGGAGCCTGTTGCGTTTGTAGGTTTTTATGGCTTTCTTCGGTGAAAAACCATAAAGACCACGATTAACCGGCTCCTGGGAACCTTTGGTTCGTCGAACTAAAGTTCGAGGGCAGTTTGCAGGGTAAAATCGCCTTATGGGCGGCGCCTAACCGGTGTTTTTTTGAGATTGTATACGCGAAGCGCAACAAACTGCCAGGAGGAAGGCGAAAAAGGATGAGTATCGAGGAACGGGAGTTAAAAGTCTCTTTTCTTTCAAAAAAGGAATACACCTGCCCGGTCTGCGGGGAGATCTTTCATAAAGAGGAACTCCTCTCCGGCGGGGGGCGGCTTATTGCCGGGCCCATGACCGACGAGCTTCACCGGCTTTACGAGCCCTCCCTCAAGTTTGGGGAAGTTTACCCCCTGATCTACCAGGCTACGGTCTGCCCGGAGTGTTGGTACACTGCCATGGACGCGGACTTTCCGCTGCTTCCCGAGAAGGGCTGTTCCCTGGCGCGGGAGGATCAGGAGAAACGGAAGACCGATACAAACCTGATTTTCCCGGACATTGACTTCCGTCAGTCCCGGGGGCTCGCCGAGGGCGTGGCTTCCCAGTATCTGGCCCTGCGCTGTTACGAATACTTTGACAAGGATTTTTCCCCCACCATCAAGCAGGGCCTTGCCAGTCTGCGGGCAGCATGGCTCCTGGACGATCTGGACACGAAGGCTCCCCGGCAGCATTACGACTGGCTCGCCCTGCTTTTCAGGCGGAAAGCGCAGTTTTTGTACAACGAATCGATACGTCTGGAACAGATCGGAAAGGAGACCCTTTCGGGGATGAAGGTCTTCGGCCCCGATACGGACAAAAACTACGCCTACGAGGGGGTGCTGTACCTCTGCGCGTATCTCCGTTACAAGTTCGGCCCCCAGGAGGATCCGGGGGAGCGGAAATCTGCCCTGGAAGACGCCCGCCGTACCATCGCCAAAATGTTCGGCATGGGGAAATCTTCCCGTGAAAAACCCGGCCCCCTCCTGGAACAGGCCCGGCATGTATACAACGCCATCAATAAGGAACTTGCCGAAAGCGATGCCTGAGCCGCCTTACGATCCCTCTTCGCCCTGCCCGGTTCCCGCCGCGCATCCGGAAGGTGCCGGGGAAACGCGGAACATCCGACTTTTGGTGGCCTACGACGGCACGGATTTTTCGGGCTGGCAGAAACAGGACGGCCGGGACCGGGAGGGTGGGAACCGGCGCGAAGGGGATCAGGGGAGGCCACGCACCGTTCAGGGGCTCATCGAGGAAGCCCTGGAAAAGATACATAAAACCCGCATCCGCCTTACCGGATCGGGCCGTACCGACGCGGGGGTTCACGCGGCGGGCCAGGTGGCCAATTTCTACACCCCCATGGCCGGCATCCCCGCCGGCCGTTTTGTCCCCGCCCTGAACAGCCTCCTCCCCCGGGATGTAAGGATCCTGGAGGCCAGGGAAACCCGGCGGGATTTTCACGCCCGCTTTGACGCCAGGAGCCGCATCTACCGCTACCAGTTGATCTGCGGCCGCCGGGGTCTGCCCCAGGAACTCCGCTACGCCCTGCAGCTCCGGCGGCGTCCCGACATGGGCCTGCTGAACGACTACGGCCGCCTTCTCCTGGGGGAACGGGACTGTTCCCTCTTCGCCAGCCCCCGGGATCCAAGCAAATCCCGGTTCCGCTACATTTCGCGCTGCGGTTTTTTCATTGACCGGGATACCCTGGTATTCGAGATAAGGGCCAACGCCTTTTTGTGGAAGATGGTCCGCACCGTGCTGGGAACCCTGCTCTTTTTCGAGGAACGCCGCCTTCCCCCCCGGGCACTGAGGGAGGCCATGGAGGCGGGGGAACGGAAACTCGCCGGCCCCGCCCTGCCGGGCAAGGGGCTCTGGCTCTGGAATATCGACTACGGTGACTGACACCCTTGCTATTCCATAAGCATACAGCAAAAAACAAGCCTCCTGGGAGTTTGGGGGACTTATTGCCGTCACTGAAGCAGCCCCCGATCACTAATCTCCAGGCGGCGCAGGCCGCCCTATTGGGTATTGTCGGGCCGCCGGGCGGGGTTTTGGGTTCCCGCTGAAAGTTCAGCGTAACTGGTCAGCCTTGCGTGTAAATTGTATCAAGATTATGGCAGGCCGCGAAATGGCCGGGAATAGGCTCTTTTAGAAGCGGCGTTTCGTGTTTGCAGATCTCTGTGGCCCGCGGGCAGCGCTTACAGAAGCGGCATCCTTCACCCAGGTTAATAGGGCTCTGTACGCTGCCGGGCAGCTCAATTCTATGGCGGCTGTTCTCCTCTTTTGGATCGGGAATAGGGATGCTCGAAAGCAGGGCTATGGAATAGGGGTGAAGCGGTGTTTTAAAGAGTTCCTCGCTGTCCGCCAGTTCCACGATCCCGCCCAGGTACATTACGCCTATACGGTCGGAGATATAGCGCACCATGGAAAGGTCGTGGGCGATAAACATATAGGTAAGATGACGCTTGGCCTGGAGGCTCTTTAATAAATTGACAACCTGGGCTTGTATGGATACGTCCAAAGCGGAAATGGGCTCGTCGGCTATGATAAAATCGGGGTTTACCGACAGCGCCCTGGCCACGCCGATACGCTGCCGCTGGCCGCCGGAAAATTCGTGGGGGTAACGGCCGGCGTGATCCTCATCCAAACCTACGCTGTAAAGCAGCTCCGCTACCATCCGGTTCCGTTCCCGCCGGTTTTTTGCCATGTGGTGATTGTCGATTCCTTCGGCGATAATATCGTTCACCTTCATGCGCGGATTAAGGCTCGTATAGGGATCCTGAAAGATCATCTGCATACGCCTGGAAAATACGGCGGCAACGCTTTTGCTTTTCCTTTGGTGAACGGAAATTCCGTCAAACTCTACAGAGCCGCGGGTCGGTTCATAAAGACCTATCACGGTCCTGCCCAGGGTAGATTTTCCGCAGCCCGACTCGCCCACTATCCCTAAAGTTTCTCCCCGGCGTATGGAGAAGTCCACCCCGTCCACGGCCTTAAGGATCCGTTTTTTTCCCAAAATAAAATAACGGGCCAGATCCCGAATGGTAAGGAGTACATCGCCGTCCGCCGTTTTATTTGCCTTATCCATTAGCCGCCTCCCCGGCCTCAGCGGCTCCGGGCGCCCGCGGATCGTAGAGCCAGCACGCGGCGCTGTGGGTTTCGGAAAAGGCCGTAAATGGCGGGGCGTATTTCCCGCAGACCTTCATACAACTACCGCACCTGGCCGCGAAGGGGCAGCCCGGAAGCGGATCCGTCAGATCCGGCGGGGAACCGGGTATAGAACTGAGTTTCCGGCGCTCAACATTCAAGCGGGGAATGGAATCCAGAAGGCCCCTGGTATACGGATGACGCGTTTCATAAAAAATTTCGTTCAGGAGTCCCTGCTCCACTACTTTGCCGCCGTAAAGCACCACCAGACGCTTGGCGATACTCGCTACTACCCCCAAATTGTGGGTAATAATCACTATGGCCGTGTTTATCTTATGTTGCAGCTCTTTCATTAAATCCAGGATCTGGGCCTGAATCGTTACGTCCAGCGCGGTGGTCGGCTCGTCGGCGATGAGTATCTTGGGATCGCAGGCCAAGGCGATAGCAATCATCACCCGCTGCCGCATTCCCCCGCTAAATTGATGCGGATACTGCCGGTACCGTTCTTGCGGGTTTGGTATACCCGCCAGATCCAGGAGTTCCAGCACCCGCTGCCGGCGCTGGGAGGTGGTCATATTCGTCCGGTGCAGTTTAAGCACCTCCTCTATCTGGCTTCCTACATTCATTGTCGGATTGAGGCTGGTAAGGGGATCCTGGAATATCATGGAAATATCCCGTCCCCGGATCTGGCGCATCTCTTTTTCAGGAAGGCTTGCGATTTCCCGTCCTTCCAGAAATACGCTGCCTGAGTCAATGCGGCCGGTTTCGGGCAAGAGGCCCAATATTGATTTAAAGGTAACCGATTTACCGCAGCCCGATTCCCCTACTACCGCCAGGGTCTCGCCATGATGCAGGGTAAAACTCACCCCCCGTACCGCGTAGACAACCCCGTTGTCGGTGTGGATACTTACTTCCAAACCGGAAACCTTTAAAAGGCTCCGGCTTTCCCGCTCTTTTTCTTCCATACTGTCTGAGCCCTACTGCCTCATGCGCGGATCAAAGGCGTCGCGCAGCCCGTCGCCGAGGATACAAAAACACACCATTATTAAAACGATCACAATAGAGGGGAAGATCAACATGTGGGGAGAGGTACGGAGGGAACCGTAACCTACGTTTATCAGGACCCCCAGGGAAGCCCTCGGCTCGGCAATGCCCAGGCCGATAAAGCTTAAAAAGGCTTCGGAAAAAATCGCCGCAGGAATACTGAACATGGTTTGGATAACGATAACGCTTACCGTGTTGGGCACCAAATGGCGGACGATGATTTTCGGCGTAGGCGTTCCCAAAAGCCGGGCGGCGAGTACAAATTCCTGCGTTTTAATCCGCAGGATTTCGGCCCGTACCAGCCGCGCCATGTTCACCCAGCCGGTTACCGAGAGGGCGATGATAATCGTCCACACCCCGGGCGGCAGAACCACCATCATGAGAATAAGGATGATGAGGGAAGGAATGCCCACCAGAAGTTCTATGATACGCTGCATCATGTTGTCCACATTACCGCCGGCGATGGCGGACACGGAACCGTAAGTTACCCCGATAAAAAGGTTGATAAAGGCCGCGGAAAGCCCGATAAGCAATGAGATCCTGGTGCCGTACCAGAGCCTGGCCCATAGATCCCGGCCGAAAAGATCGGTGCCAAAGATGTGCTCGGCGCCGGGAGGAATAAACCTGGCCGTATAATCCGTATCATAATAGGTGAATTGTGAAAAGAAAGGCGCGAAGACGGCCAGCAGGGTTATGACGATAAGTACCGCGCAGCCCCCAACGGCGGCTTTATTTTTTCGCAGCCTGATCCAGCCGTCATAGAACGCGCTGTGATGGATCCGGGCAATACGTTCCCGCTGGGAGGACATATCCGGGGAAGGCTCGAAAAGTCCGGCGTCAATAACGATGTTGTCCGTATCCGCTTCCATGATCGGCCTCCTATGCCCCGGAATTATCCCCGGCCAGACGTATCCTGGGGTCGATGAGGCCGTAGGCCACATCCACGAGGAATATAACCGTAATGTAGAACAGGCTGAAAAACATAGTCAGCCCCATAATTACCGGGTAGTCGTTGTTACGCACCGAATCGGTAAAGAGACTCCCGATGCCCGGTATGGAAAAAATACTCTCCACCGCCAGGGAACCGGTCATCAGGTTTACCACCATGGGGCCGAATATCGTAACTACCGGGATTATGGAATTACGCAGGGTATGTTTCATCATAAGCCGCATCCGGCTCATGCCTTTGGAACGCGCGGTGATGATATAATCCTGGCTTAAAACATCCAGCATCTCGGTACGGATAAACCGCGCCGCGCTGGAAAGGGGCGAAAAACAGAGGGCGATACTCGGCATAATTGAGCAGGCCCAGTTCTCCCAGAAGGCTACCGGCAGTACGCCCAGCCTGAGCCCGACAAAATACTGAAGCAGCGCGGCGGCGACGAAATTGGGAACGCTCACGCCCAGCATCGCCAGGACCATGGTCATGCTGTCCAGGACGCCGTTGTGCCGCCACGCGGCGACAATCCCCAGGGACAAACCTATACCCAGGCCTACCAGAATCGCCTGGGCGCCTACCAGAGCGCTGGGCGGAATACGGCCCCGGATGAGCTCGCTTACCTTCCTGCCGTTATAGGTAAAGGAAGTGCCCAGATCCCCATGCAGCACGTTGCCCATATATTGCAGGTACTGTCCCCCCAAAGGCTTGTCCAAACCGTATTGGGCCATGGCCGCCGCCTGCTGTGAAGGCTGTAAACGCACAAAGCGCTCTTCGTCAAAGGGCGTACCGGGCATTAATTTCATCAAGAAAAAAGTTGCCGTGGCAATAAGCCACATGGTCAGTACAATATAAATGACCCGTTTGACAAGGTATTTACCCACGGTTTTATTCGACGTAGGCCCACTTCAGATCGAGGGGCTGTCCCACGGGATGAGCGATCAGTCCTTTCACGTTTTTCCTGGTCAGGCGGGTAAAACCCCTGTCGTAAATGCCGGTTACGACCATGTCTTCCTCGATGAGTTTCTTTTCAGCCCTGAGCATGATGGCAAGCCGTTTGGCCGGATCCGGTTCGGCTTTGGCGTCGGCGATCATCTTGTTGTAATCGGGGTTACTGTAATTACCCCGGTAGCCGTTCCCGCTGGTCCACAGGTCAAGGTAGGTCATGGCGTCGTCGTAATCGGCGCCCCAGGCGGATATGGCGAAGTCGTATTCCGGGTTGGTCTGCATTACATCGTTCCGCGCCCGCTGGGTTGAAGGGCTGATGGTTACCTCTATCCCCAGATTCCTGCGGCACTGATCCTGCACAAAGGTAGCCAGATCTTTGGTCATACTGTCGTCCATACAGAGCATGGTGAGCTGCGGCGCCTTGCCGCCCAACTCGGCTACTCCGACAGCCCAGTGCTGCTTTGCCTTGGCCGCGTCAAAGGCCGAAACATTGCCGTTTAACTGGCGGAAGGTCTTCTTTCCGTCCCCGTTTACGCCCTGGCTCACCACGCCGCCGGCGGCCACGCTGCCGTTGGCGAGTACGGTGGAAACGAGCAGTTCCCGGTCTACCGCGAAGGAAAGGGCCTTACGGATGTTGAGGTTCATCTCGGGGTTAATCGTGTTGAACTGAAGATAGTTGTTGCGGAAATCCGAGAAGGTGATTACATCGGGACTGTTTTTAAAAGACGGAATATCCTGGGCGGTCAGATTCACCCGGTCAATTTCACCCGCTTCGTAGGCGTTAAGGGCGGCGCTCTGATCCTTGATAACGTGGAACTCGACGGCATCAAGTTTGACGCTGGCCGCGTCCCAATAATCGGGGTTTTTTACCATTTTGACGCCCGAGGCAAGATCAAACTCGGTAATTTTGAAAGGCCCGCAGTAGAGGATATCCTGCGCGGTATTGGCGTAATTACCGCCCCTGGATTCCACGAATTTCTCGTTCAAGGGATAATACACGGGCATCGTGGTAAGCAGGATAAAATAGGCGGTCGGCGCCTTGAGGGTTACCTGGAAGGTAAGGTCGTTGAGCGCTTTGAGGCCCACCTGATCCGCCTTTACCTTGCCTTCCTGATATTCCATGGCGTTTACCACATAATCGGTAACGATGAAGCCGTAACTGTTTTCGGGGTTTTCAACCAGTTTCAGGCAGGAATATACAAAGTCTTTGGCGGTAAGGGGATCGCCGTTACTCCACTTGAGGCCCCTGCGCAGATGAAAGGTGTACACAAGCCCGTCGGGGGAGACTTCATGCCCCGTGGCAAGGGCGGGTACCGGCTGGTGGTCCGCGTCCGTGCGGTAAAGCCCTTCACTCACGTTCCCCAGAACCTCGAAAAGGTTCTGGTCCGATCCGGTAAGCTGGTTGAGGGATCGATACTCCCGTTCCGTATAGAGGGAGATCTTCTTTACCCCGCTTGCCGCGGCCGCGGGACCGGATTGCTGCTTGAATCCGCCCGCGAAAACCGGGCCCGCCAGAGCAACAGTCAGAATCAATACAGGTAGCAGATTTTTTTTCATCCTCGTCCTCCTCAAATTAATGAAATTACCGCGGTAAGTTTATCACAAGTGATGCCGATGACACAAGTTAAAAAAACGTAACTATTCAGTCGCAACGCAATCTCAGAGCTTTTTCTTGTTCTCCGGCGCATTAAGAAAGGAGGCAAGGAAGCCGCTCCCGCCCGGCCGCGGCATTAAGACCCTTTCGCTCCCCATCGGCTCATTGGGGGCTAAAGCCCCTCCAGGCTAAAGCCCCTCCAGGCTAAACTTACGGGGAAAAAACCCGCGCAAGGGATTGGAGGGGTGCGCGCCCCGCAGGGGCGGAGCCTCGGAGAGGCGCGCAGCCACGGCGCATTGCGCCGGGGCCGGAGCGTAGCGGAGCCCCGAAAAGCCCGGTTTGCGGCGTTCTACGCCGCAAATGCGCCCAAATTTCTCCCAAATCCTTTATAAATGGCCGGCTTTTCTTTCTATCCGTTCTTTGGTAGTATCAATATCCAACATACCCGCTCCAGGGCATCGGCGTTTACTTTTCCATAGGAAAGGAGGGTATGATATACTAATCCATCATGATTTTTCGGGAGGGAATGATGAGGATTATAAGCGTCCACGACTTGGCGCGGGTCGT
>JAISWN010000183.1 GCA_031271075.1 Treponema sp. | reverse complement strand
CGGTACACCTCCAGGCCCAGGTAGTTTTGCCCCGGATTTGCCTGGGCTATCTCCGCCGTGGCGATCCCCATGCCGAAGCCTATCTCCACGGTAACAGGGTTGCTGTTGCCGAATAAGGCCCGGTAATCCAAAACCCGGCCACTTGAATCGAAAGGGACGCTGAAACGGGGGGAAAGTTCCCCGTAAGAACGTTTTTGGGCCGGGCTCATCCTGCCCGCCCGGAGGACGTAACTTTTTATCCCCCGCCGGGAGAGGGCCGGAACCGGTTCTTCCCCGCCGGCGGGGTTTTGGCGGAACGCCTTTTCATCCTTTCCGGCTTCACCCATGGCAAGGCGCTACCTTACGGACACCAGATCGGTCATGGCGGAACTGAGATGCTCGGGATCTTCCGCCCAAAGAGCGATGCTTCTGGCATCCTGGGGGATGTCCAGGGAGGAGAGGGCTCCTCCCAAACCGGTAAGGCTGATGACCCGAATGGCGTTTCCCTGGGCGTCGTAGCAGATAAATTTGTTCGAGGGGTATTGGGACTCAATTTGATACCAGTCGTCGTTTACCTTGAGAACGGGAAAAGGAAGGCGGCTGTCCGCCGGGGCGTCAAAAGTAAAAGTCCGTTCGGTTTTTTCGCCCCCCTTGTTTATCAGTATCGCCCGGTAAAGCCCCCGGGGCAGCCCTTCGCTTCCAATCATGGCGATGCTCCGGCTGCCGATCCAGATCCGCCCTTCTTCCTCAAAACTTATCCAGTCTTCCGGCGTCAGTATCCAGCGCAGCCCTTCCCGGTCATGGCGGAGATGGAGTTCCGCAAGGTTTTCAATACCCTCATCGTCCTCGGGAAGCACAAAAAAGGTAAAACGCTCCTCCGTCCCGGCGGAACCGGGGTAATACACCAGTTCCAGAAAACCAAAGGCGATCTTCGGTTCCGTGCGGGAACAGGAAAAGAGAAAAACCAGGCATACCAAAAGACTCACCGGTGATAACAGCTTCGATAATGAATTTGATAATAACTTCACACTTAGAATATAATCGCCGCTTTAAGGCTCTTGCAATCCCTGTATCATTGACCTTGCCTTAAACGGGGACTATGGTTGAGTGATGAAGGCTTCCCTTCACCTCCTCCTGGCGCTGTTTTTTCTCCTCCAGGCCATGCCTCTCTTCTGCGGGGAAAGGGAAAGGCGGGAAGCCCTGAAAGCCGCCTTTCGGGAGCGGAAGATCCTCTGGGAGGAACGTCCCCTGCTGGCCGAATACGGCGGTTTCGGTTCCTCCCTGCTGATCCGGCCGGGCCGGCAGAACCGGGGCTCGGAAGGGGCGGAGGAAGCGGCACTTTTTGTCCTGGCCGTTCCCCTTACCGGCTGGGGGGAACTTCCCGCCGGCGGGGAGGAGGCGGAAGAACTGCCCCTCCGTTTCGCCGCCGCCCTTTCCTTCATCGACAAAATAAACGGGGAAGGCCGCGCGGCGCAGCCGGAAGTTATAGTGGCCTTTCTGGGCGACCAGGGGACAGCCCTGCCCCCGGAAATGGTGAAGCGCCCGCGCCGGGGTCTTGAGGATCTCCTCGGCCTCCTGGAAGATACGGAGCGCACGGTCCTGTGGTACCTGGATACCGGGAGCCGGGAGGGTCCGGAGGGCCTGGAGATTAGCCACGGCACGGCGGGGAGGATCGCTTCCCTGGGCATTATCCGCCGGATCCCCGGCCTCTGCAAGGAGCTTTCCATCCCCTGGTCTTTTGCCGCCCCTTTCAACGGACTCTACAAGCTCCGCCTCCTCAAAGGCCCCCCGGCCCTGCGGAGGATCTTTCAGGAAGACGCCGACGCGCTTTATGTTTCGGCGGTTCACGGCGCCCTCCCCTCTCCCGCCCTTAGCGGGGAAAACCTGGGGGAATTCCTCTACCGTTACGTTGAAACCCTGGACACAGGCGGCGAGCGGGACCGGCATTACGCGATGATCCAGTTCCCCCCGGCAACGGTTTTCCTCTCCGAATACGCCATCGCCGTTTTCTTTCTTTCAGGCAGCGCGGTATCCCTGCTGCTTCTGCTGATCTTCCGGAACAAACGGAGATCTTCGGGCGTAAAACTTTCAAGCCTAATTATTATCGCACTCATCGGCGCGGGCATTCTCGTGTCGGGTTTTCTGGACATTAGTTTTATTCCCCTCTGGGCGGCGGCCTTTCTGTTCGTTCTTCCCGCCGGCATACTCCACAAGCCCGTCCCCCTCTTTGCCGGAACCTTCCTGGCCATAGCCTACATCCTCTGGGTGGGCCTTTTTTTCTTCCGGCAGCGGGAGGTCCCGGCAGCGGATCTCCCTCCGGTACGGGAACTGGCGGCCCCGGAACCCGGCCTTCTCCGGGAATCCGGCGAAGGGGGAGGCTTCGGCGCGGAGATCCAAGGCCGGGAGCTTTTGGGCCTGCGGATCATCGATCTTTCCCTCCATTCCGGGGAAGCCCCCCTGCGTTTCGATGTCTCCCTCTCAAGCTCAGGCCCCCCAATCCTTATCCACTCCGCCCCGGTTCCCTTCGCCCTCGGCGACAAGGGCGGCAGCGCCGAATTTTTCCTGGGCGAAGATCCCCCCAATCCCCTGAACATGGAGATATACCTGTCCGGCGATTTTAAGGGGATCCTGCGGGCGGAGGCCCTGTACCGCGCCGCCGAAGGCGGGTATCTGCGGGTCTTTAAGGAAATTGGGATTGGGGATTAGGTGGATAAAGCCCCCTTCCCGTGTTACACTGGCATCAAAAGGGCCTTGTATCGAAAGAGCCTTGTATCGGCCCTTGTATCAAAAGGCCCTTCAAGGGGGGTTCCATGCCCGTAATGAGCGTAGAAAATTTGAGCAAGCGTTTCAACCTGGAAGCCGGTTTCTTTGCCCGCTTCGGCCGCTTTGTGTACGCGGTAAACGGGATTTCCTTTTCCATCGGCGAGAACGAATCCTACGGACTGGTGGGGGAATCGGGCTGCGGCAAGACTACCACCGCCCGGCTTCTGGTGCGGATGTATGAAAGGGACGGCGGCAGTGTCCGTTACCGGGACGGCACGGATGTGGGCGGCCTTTCCGGAAACGCCCTCAAGGTGTACCGGGAAAAGATAAAGTACATTTTCCAGGACCCTGCCCGTTCCCTGAACCCCCGGATGAGCGTCTATGACGTGCTGGTCTCGGGTTACCGCTACTCCTCCCGTTTTCCGGGTGAAAAAGCCGCCCGCAGAGAGGCGGGGGACATCCTTGAGGAGGTGGGGCTTTCCCGGGAAGACCTGGAACGGCGGCCTTCCGAGTTCTCGGGCGGCCAGCGGCAGCGGGTCTCCATAGCCCGAGGGCTGCTCCTCAAGCCGGAACTTCTTATCTGCGATGAAGTGGTAAGCGCCCTGGATGTGTCTATCCAGGGGCAGATTCTCAACCTGCTTCTGGATATCCGGGAGAAGCGGGGCATCTCCTTTCTCTTCATCGCCCACGATCTGCGGGTAGCCTGCTACTTCTGCGACCGGATTGGGGTGATGTACCGGGGCGAACTGATGGAGGAGGCCCCGGCGGCGGAACTCTACCGGAACGCCCGGCATCCCTACACAAGGCTCCTCTTCTCCTCGGTAAGCGGCGCGGGGATCTCCCTGCTGGGAGCCGGAGCTTCCGGGGCCGGGACATTTGCCGGAACGGGAAGCGGGCCGGGGAACCGGGCTGCCCCCGCCGATGCATCAGCTCCTTCCCCGGGCTGCCCCTTCGCCCCCCGCTGTACGGATGCCCGGGAACGCTGTTTCGCCGAACACCCGGAAATGGGGGAGCTGGAGGCAGGCCACAAGATCCGGTGTTTTAACTCGCCTGTCCGTGGTTAATTTTATAGTAAGCCTGAATTTCACTCATATCGCCCGGCCCTGGGTTTTTTTCCTGGATTTTGTTGAAACTGAGAATTCCTGGGAAATTCGGCGGCTGACACCTTTTCGTTACCCTACCGCGTTACGGCCCACACCAGCCCACCGCTAAGGAGCGCCGCCGAGGGGATCGCTATCAGCGTAAAGGTCCGCCAGAACTTTGATTTTCTTTCGTATTTCCGGGATAAGTCCGATTGCATCTTGTAAATTTCGGACATTTCGGACAGCCGTGTCTGTAAGTCCCTCAACAAGTTCTCCCGCTCGGCTATTAGAGTTGTTCGGAAACTTCAGTTTCCGAACAAATTCCGCTGAAAGCAGCAAAATGCAGGGCATTTTGCAGGACTTGTTCGAGAACCAACCGGGTTCTCAAACAAGTCTATTATGTTCTCGTAGTTCTTCAGTAAGGTTTCGCTCTCGTTCAAGTTCCTCTGTAAGTCTTCCAATTGTTTCAGTTGCACCTCGGAGTTCACCAGCGTATCTTGTATCAAGTTCTCTAATTCTGCCAGATCCCTGTCGAGAGAAGTAAAGTCCTGTGACCAGGCAGCCGGTGGCGAAAGCGAGAAGAAGATACACACCACGGGGAAGATGAAAGGGGCGGATGGTTTTTTCATGCAAGATTTTCTCCTTTTTTGAGTGAGGGAGGGAGTGAGGAGTGAGGAGTGAATTTGCGGACGGCGGCGCTGCTTGTACTTTGAGTGAGGAGTGGAGCGTGGATTAGTATTCAACGTCATTGGCCTGCATCCTGGTAAACCGGTACCGTTCCCCGCTCTATGTAGCGTAGTCCGGCCCATAGGACACTACGAAATTTGGCGACTGGCACCCCCTGCGTTCACCTCCGGCTTACCGCGCCGTCAATCCAAGCCGCAGCCCCAGGGTTCTAACTTGCAGCCCCGAAAAGGTGACCGCCACGCTTGTGTGGCGAAGACACCCCTGCGTTCACCCCTCTACCTCCTGTTGTAGGGGATAGAAAATACATTCAGACGCTGGTCATTGGGTACTTTGGCAAAAGCGGCGGATCGACTTGGAGAAGCAATCTCTCCATCAATTTTATTTCCCAAATCTAAATTTATATATTTAATAGCGTGCATTAATGCAACAGCGCTCGCATATGACGCCAAAACATCACCCTGTCCATACAAATAAGCCTGCCGCGCCATCATTCCACGCACCGTTTCGTAATTTCTTTGCGTCGGATTTTCAAAGAACGCTACTAACACATCTGTCGCCGTACCTATGAAGTCGCCGTAGCCTTTGCTTTTCCATTCGTTAAAAGTCTCTATCGGGACAAAACCTCGATTGTTTTTGCTCATCTCGGTAATCAACGCGGAACGTATGCTGTCGCGCATAAATCCTTTGATATGCGCCTCTATCTCGGCGCGGCTTACCTGGGCTGCCGTACCCGCGCTGCTACTGACAATTATACTGATGAGCGAACAAACTTGCAGTAATTAAGGCGGTGTGATATAGTAGGGTGATCTTGCTATTGGAGGCGATTGCTCTATGAACGAGAGGCACACTATGACACGAGGGAGACCT
>JAISWN010000180.1 GCA_031271075.1 Treponema sp. | reverse complement strand
TTCCTCGACCCCCTGTGGGGGTCTGCGGGATTTCCGCTTCTATCCCTTGCGCTCTGCCAAGCCTTGCGTTTTCCCGCCGGGAAACAAAGCCGCACTTTCATAGTTGTCGGGATACTAGTATAAGGGCCTTATACAGAATCGGGAAGGGGGGCCCGCGGCCTAAAGTTACTTTTTTCTAAATAGAGTTGTTCGGATTCTTGACATAACATGGGTATTGATTCATGATTGAAGCCACGAGGAACCGCCATGGAAGAATTGGACGCCGATCCCATTAAGGCAGAATATTTTTACAGCACCGAAGATGAAAAAATAAAACTGAACTGGTTTTGCTATGAATACGCATTCATACTGTATTCAAAATTACGGAACGGCGGCAAACTCAAAAAATACAGGAAGAAAAATACTCAGGAACAGATTGTAAATTTTTGTGTGTATTTCTCAAAAGAAATGAAGAAGAGCATACACGAAAGACTGGCCAAACTGGTAGATACATTAACTATCTACGAAGAATACGTGGAGCAATATTATCCGGAAAACAGCCGGAGGGAAAACCTGCTGCTGTTGACCGCGGCACAAGAGGCCTGGGCCGAATTACTGGATGGCTGTGTTATCTGCCCCACCCGCTGCATCAGCGAGATGAACAGAAAATGTGTTTTCTTTGATGAGATGGACGAAGACTAGTATCCAGACACGATTGTAATAGCGGGTGAGATATTGTATCCTGGAAGACATAAAAACCAACAGGAGGTATCTATGTCCCATATGTGGTGTCGGACCTCTGGTCCGCCCACACTCACAAGACTTTCTCCCGGATGTTTCCGGGCCGCTGCGGACCTACGGTCCGACACTATCTGCCGTTGTTTCGTTGACAGCTTTTCCCAGAATATCGCGGACTATAAGTCCGAAGTATCCATGCTGTTTCCTCCTGGCGATGGGCGCTCTGCCCTTCTTTGCCCTTCACGGTCGCTCCCACTACCACAAAAATGAAAGCCTCATGCTAGATGAATCATTTCGAGGCTCATTCACATGTCCTCCTTTCACGAACTTTCGTGTCGCAATGTGGTGAATTTCTTGCCATTTGTGGGTCAAGTTGAGTCCGCTGGGCAGGACTGGGCAGTCCCCTCCGCCAGGAAAAGCCGCCCCTTGGGGCGGACCGTCCGTCCACCGGCAAGGCCCGTCCGCCCTCCCTCCGTCTTGCACTTTCTTACAAAGGTTGATACGATTATGTGATAAAGGGTAGAATTCCCGGACTTCCAAGGGAACAGTGTCAAGGGAACAGCGCCGGAAAATTTTTGAAGAAGGGGGGTCAAACATGCCGTATTGCAAGACACGCCAGGTACTTTCACCTTTTTTACCTCATTCCATATCGTACTAAATCGGTAATAAATAATAATGGAGTACGGGCACACTTCGCATAACGAGGCTGTCGAATAAGTCCGTTTCAAAGTGTTAAGACTTTCTATATAGCGTGTAGCCGGCACAAAATACACCGTATCTACGCTGGGGAACATTCCCGCTTTCAAATTGCCGCGTAGCGGCATCAGTACCCCGCCTTAACCGTCTCTTCGGCGGGGGTTTTTGGGTTCCGGGCGTAGTAGGACAGGGTAACCAGGATGCCGGTAACCAGCAGGGTAATGTTAAGGACAAAGGGAAGGTTCCGGGAAATTCCTGAGAGGAGCCCGCCTATCCAGCCGAAGGGGGCGGTGGAGAACATGATGATCATGTGCTGAATTGCCATGACCCTGGCCCGCTCGGCGGCGTTTACATGGAGGGCGACCAGGGATTCGGCCAGCATGGCAAGGGTTCCAAGGCCGAAGCCGTCGAAAACCAGGGAGACGCAGAGCAGCGGGTAGCGGAAGACACCTTCCGCCGGGGTGGAGATAAGCAGGGTTTGGCCGATGATGTAGCCGGCGAATCCTGCCAGGAGGGGCGTTTTGAGACCGAGTTTCGTCAGGCGGGGGACCGCCAGAAAGAGAAAGGTCATGGCGATAAGCGAGCGCAGCATGGGAAACACCGGCAGCATGGGGTCGGGTACCAGGAGTTTTTTGCTCACAATAACCTGCCAGAAAGTGTTGTTCACCATGCCCACCGCCCCCACCAGGGCGGCAATGACCAGTGAAAAGATCGTGCCTTTTGATTGCCCGATGATCCTCAGCACCCCTCCGTAACCTCCCAGGAGGGAAAAGATGCTTACGCCCCTGGTTTCCCGCATCCGTACCATTCCTGTTTTTGTTTCCCGGGAACAAAGGTAGAGGATCAGTATCTTTGCGGTCATCACCACAAAGGCGTTGATGTAGAGTATCCTGATGGCGGGAATCAGGGTAAAGCGGGAAACCATGATGGAGGAAATGGGGGCAAAGAGGGCGGAGAGCTGGCCGCACACAATAACCAGGGAGTAGAGCCGGGTTATCTGGCTCTTCTCCGCGTCTTCAACCAGGAGGCAGTCCCAGGAATTGGCGGGAATCTTCATTGCGCCGTTGAACAGGGCCGCCGCAAGGAAAAACCAGAAGTTCTGCGCCCGCAGCCATATCAGGCAGGGGACACTCCAGCCGATAAAATCGAAAATCGCCGTGGTTCTGCGCCTTCCTAGTTTGTCGGTAATGGCGCCGCTGAGGAAGGCGAAGATAACCTGCACAAGCATATAGGTAGTGGCGATAAAACCCACTTCGGCGTCCCTAAGCCCCAGGGCCAGCATATACACCGAGGCGTAGGGGATGCAGAGGTTCATTGAGAGCCCCCACAGCGGTTCGGTATACACGCAGGCCCGGGGATTACCTTTAAGGCTTAGCAGTGTTTGTACAAGAAGGTTCCTGGCCAGAATGTCTAACCCGCCAAAATCCGGTGGTAGTTCATATAAGAGGAAAGACGCATACAAGCTCCCTTTGTTGGTTTAAAGATAGAGATAAGGTATCATATATTGTCTGGGCGGTATAGGATGTTTTGGCCGTCTTGATGTTAGGCGGCGCCCGCCTGTTCCCGCGCAGTAATTTTACATTTACCGGGCTAAACTTACGGGAAAAGCCCCCCCGCGCAAGGGATTGGAGGGGTGCGCGCCCCGGAGGGGCGGAGCCTCGGAGAGGCGCGCAGCCACGGCGCATTGCGCCGGGGCCGGAGCTTAGCGGAGCCCCGGAAAGCCCGGTTTGCGGCGTTCTACGCCGCAAATGCGCCCAAATTTCTCTCAAATCCTTTACGTAAAATTACCGGGCAGCCCGCGGCCCGCCTTTTCCCGTCCCCGGTTTTCCGCTATAGTATCAGGTGGATTTGGCTGGGTTTAGCCGGATTTAGCCTGCAAGGAGCGGATATGCTGGAAGCTTTGAAGAAGAATCCCGCCTGGAAGGGGCGGAAAGGCCCGGTGGTTCTGGTGATCATGGACGGGGTGGGATACGGAAAATACAGGGAAGGGGACGCGGTGGCGGACTCCAAGATGTACAACCTGGACGCTATCAAGGCGAAGAGCCCCCATACCAGGCTTAAAGCCCACGGCAAGGCGGTGGGCCTCCCCTCGGACGAGGACATGGGGAACAGCGAGGTAGGCCACAACGCCATGGGCTGCGGACGGGTGTTCAACCAGGGGGCTGCCCTGGTATCCGCCTCCCTGAAGAAGGGGGCCATGTTTGAGGGCAGGGCCTGGAAAGAGATCGTCGAAAACGTCAAATCCGGCGTTTCCGGGGGAAATTCCGGCGCGACACGCCAGGGGGCTTTACACTTCATCGGCCTCTTTTCCGATGGTAACGTCCACAGTCACCTGGATCACCTGAAGGCCATGATCCGGCAGGCCAAGGCCGAGGGCGTTGGAAAGGTCCGGGTTCACGTACTCTTTGACGGCAGGGATGTGGGGGAGACCAGCGCCCTGGAATACCTTGATCCCTTTGAAGCCTTCCTCAAAGAGGAAAGCTCCGGGGGCTTTGACGCGAAAATCGCCTCCGGCGGCGGCCGTATGTGGATCACTATGGATCGTTACGGCGCCGATTGGGGCATGGTGGAACGGGGCTGGAAGACCCATGTGCTGGGAAGCGTCCGGCAGTTTGCCGGCGCCCGGGAAGCGGTGGAAACCTACCGCCGGGAGATTCCCGGGATCATCGATCAGGATCTCAAGGAATTCGTCATTGCCGAAAACGGGAAGCCGGTGGGAACCATTGAGGACGGGGATTCGGTGGTGTACTTCAACTTCCGGGGCGACCGGGCCCTGGAGATAACTGCCGCCTTTGAGGAAGACAACTTTGACAAATTCGACCGGCAGCGGAGGCCCAAGGTCTGCTACGCCGGGATGATGGAATACGACGGGGACCTCCACGTGCCCCGGCGCTACCTGGTAAGCCCCCCGTCCATTGACCGGACTATGGGGGAGTATCTGGCCGCTACCGGGGTAAGAACCCTGGCCATTTCGGAAACCCAGAAGTACGGCCACGTAACCTACTTCTTCAACGGGAACCGGACGGGCAAATTCGACGACAAGCTGGAAGACTACCAAGAGATCAAGAGCGACGTGGTTCCCTTTGAACAGCGGCCCTGGATGAAGTGCGCGGAGATCACCGACCGGGTTATCGCCGCCGTCGGATCGGGAAAGTACGATTTTATCCGCCTTAACTACCCCAACGGGGACATGGTGGGTCACACGGGGATTTATCAGGCGGTGGTCTGCTCCATGGAGGCCATGGACATCCAACTGGGGCGGCTCCTCAAGGCGGTAGACCAGGCCGGCGGGGTCATGCTGATCACTGCGGATCACGGTAACAGCGACGACATGTTTGAGCACGACAAGAAGACCGGCGCGGTGGCCCTGAAAAAGGACGGCTCCCCCAAGGCCAAGACCAGCCACAGCCTCAACCCCGTGCCCTGCGTGGTCTACGATCCCGGTTGGCAGGGGGAATACCCCAAGGCCCCGGGTGAAGGCAGCCTCAACGGGGGCCTGGGGATCAGCTCCATCGCCGCCGCCTGTATCCACCTGCTGGGTTACCTGCCCCCGGCGGACTACGACCGAAGCGTCCTGAAGATGTAGGGTGTACTGTGTAGCAGGATAAACGCAATCCGTTTCACCTGCCCGTAGAATAACTCCATGCTTCCATAGTTGAGAGGCATCCCCCTAGTATTCATAGTGCCCCCGCAGCTTGGCGCGGGGTTTTTTCACGAGCTTTCGTGACGCCATGTGGGTCAAGTTTAGCAGCTCTGCGGCGGGGTTGGTTGATTTTTGATGGGAGGGCCGCAAGATGGCGCGTTTCAGGGAGGCGGGAAGGGGGCCAGGCCGGCGTATCGTCTGAAGCAGACATGCTCGAAGACATGGGATCGGAAAACTTTTTCTCCTTCGCGGCTTTCACGGGCAACTCTCCGTGTTACCGAGTGCAGGGCGGTAAAACCCCGTGCCAGAACAAAATCCACCAGGGCAAACGTAGCGCCGGCTTCGCCTTGCAGGATAACAACATCGCCCTTCTTTAGGGCTGAAAGCCAGCGGACAAAGGGGAGCAGGTACGCGGCAGGCAGGGTCTTTTCGGCGGGAACCTTGCCCCACGCCGCGCCCAGCTCCGGCCCGGGATAGACAACACGCTCCACACCAAAACGGCTTTCAAGCTCCGCTATCTGATTGGCGGTAAGCGGGTGATTCAAAAGGCAGTAGGCGTTTATGTGCCGCATGGGTTTATCTTTTTGGATATAGCCAGCTTTTTGACGGCGGGATCCTGTTGTAACCTGGTAAAAAAAGTATTTATTGCCCGGCTTGCATCCTCTTCCAACCGGTTAAAAAGAGCGGCTGTCTCTTTTTGCGAAGGAACCCGCCCGCGGTTTTTCATGGCGTCCCTGATTATCGGCATATTCATAAAAGTATACCGCTTTCTGAATCCAAATTGCTTTATTGCGTCATACAATCTGACGCTTATCAGCGCGCTTAGGTACGGCCTTACACGATCCTGCTTTTTGCGGAATTCTTTTTCTATCGCGTCAAAAAGCGTTTCCAGCTCCATAAGGGAATCAGTTTCTTCATCAGGGCCCGGCAATTTTGACGCTTCTCTACCGGCAGGAGAACCATCGTCTTCGGCAGTACCGTCAAATGGTACCGATTCATCGTCCTCCCGGATTTCCCTTGTTCTTGCCTCCTGTACCTTGTATTTTACCGAGCGCATAAAATAATGCAGGAACTCTCCCGTCTCATCCTTCTTCATCGTTTTGGCCAGGACAGCGTTTACCGGGAAGCGGACTTCCCCTTCGTATTCGATTGTCCGGTTCCCCTCGACGGGGTAACGCAGCGCGCTAACCGGCTGAAGCGGAGACCCGGAGATTATAAGTTTCATCTTTAATACCCCAAAATAGGTATAGGAACGGCAGGGGGCGGAATTAACATTTTTTGCGTTCATTTAGCAGATCCCCTGATATGGAAACGCGGAACTCAGTACAATTCTGTTCCCGGCTTTGGCTTTACATTGTTAAAAAAAACATCCACCGATTCCCTGCTCCGATCAAGAATTTTACGTATTGCCGTCAAATTGGGCTTCGGGGGAGTACCCCTTCCCTTTCTATCATTGTCCCTTGTCCCGCCATGGGCGATCTTGCTCCTCATATCCCGTATATCAAACATTTGGGAATATACACCCAGCTTTCTCAGTTCATCCAGATATATTTCACGGTACTTCTTTTGAAACGGATCATAGTACCCTATTTCATCGGATGTACCATACGCCTCTACCGCCCTTGTTTCCAGGGCCGCCTGCAAGGTTATGATGGACTGTACATAAAGGGCCTTGGTTTCCAAAAAACGCGCATAGGCCAGGAGGGCTTCGCTTGTATAAGGCTTATCAAGCACGGTGATTATTTCCATGATTATTTCACGGAGTTCCTGAACCGGCAGAGGGATATCCTCTTTATACGGTAACTGTTTTGCCTTCCGTATCCATTTTGGTATCTCATGCGAAAAGTTACATTCTACAATCGTACTAAAATCGGAAATTATTTCGCTGCCTTTTGGCCATTCTTTTTCCAGCAACTCGGCAAGTAATTTACCGTCAAGCCGGTTCGCGAATAAATTTTTCGCCTCGGTCAGCGCCGCAAGCCGCCAATATTCCGACAGATCCCGCGCCACGGAAGGCCTGCCCTTTTTAAAATCTCCATAGACCAACTCTACTTTCCGGCGGCTTTGTCCCGCAAACCCGAATTGGAGCGCCTGATATATTAACAGAGGTATCGATCTGAAAGCGTGGGTAATATCAAGCAGTATATTAGTATCAGGCTCTATCTTTGAGATCAACTCATTGTAAAAAGGAAAAATTTCGGGCACTGTTGAGTTGTCTATATCGGACGTATGGGCTATTATTGAAAAGGTTATTCCGTATTCGGCCGATAAAACTTCACCCAGTTTGTCCAGCGTCTCTTCCGAAATGCCCTGGGGCGACCGGGTTTCAACGGCAATTTTCAGGCGAAGTTTCGTGTATTCCTCTGCCTTATTAATGCGAATCAAGTCGTCAAGAACCAGATGCCAGTGGGATGTTAAGGTTCCAACCAGAATAATCT
This sequence comes from Treponema sp., assembly GCA_031271075.1. Taxonomy (GTDB): domain Bacteria; phylum Spirochaetota; class Spirochaetia; order Treponematales; family Breznakiellaceae; genus JAISFT01. Next base: position 11,916 of record JAISWN010000180.1, on the reverse strand, counting down.
CTGTTATCGGCGTATATTTTCCCGACTTGAGTAGCGCGCCAAGAAAGAAAGAGGCCTCGAATACACCTTCAGAAAACTGATAGGCGGTAAGTTCATATTCACCTTCTTTTTCTTTTCCTGTACCGATACAGGAAATTAACGTGTATCCGTTCATTGCCGTCTCCTTTAGCCTTGTCCCTTCAGTGAAAGCACGCACCAGCCCATGGGAACAAGCCTGCCGTCGTAATCAAACAGGGTGCGGGTAGTACCCCAGGGAAGCGGTTTGCCCCGCCCGTCCTTTTTTGTCCTGGGGTTTCTAAACGTTTCCTCAAAGGTTACAAATTCAACCTGGCTCCACCTGCCCAGGCGGATGATAAACTGGTTGTTTGATCCGGCCGCTTCTTCCAGTCTTTTTTTCAGTTTAACGATGGTTTCTTCCGTACCATCATACACATCCCCGTAATGATTCTTTTTGAACTCTTCCTGAAACAAGCTCCAGTAAAAATCGTTACAGGCGTTGCGCAGATCCTGAAACGAAATCGCTTTTATCCGTTTTGGCGGATATTTACCGATCAAAGACGGCAGGGCCTGCAGATCGGCGTCTATCGTGATCAGCAGCTCCGAAGATGCTTTTCCGCCGAGGAATTCGCCCTTTAACACCTCGGCCTGAATTGGCGCGCCAAGGGCCTCAAGGCTTTCCGTGTGTCCGTTAAATTTTACTATTTTAAGGCCGCCGACCAGTTGGGTACCGCTTGCCTTAAAGGAACAGTCCGAAACCAATACCGCGCGAAAAGGATCGTTCCTTTCATCGCTGTAACCCAGAATCGCTTTTTGCAGCGTTTCTTCCGCTTTTTCCGGATTTCTCATGTTCTCAAAATCATGCTGAAGGCGGCCGTATTCATTGTCGGACAAGCCCGCAAGGTAATGATTCAACAGCGCCGTTCTGATTGAGCCCTTGATGGATGTGCCGGGAATCACCGGGCGCGGCGTTCCTTCGGCATGGTACATTTGCAGAACCGTTGCGGCATTCTGGCACGGATCTTTATCTTTATTGGCGTTATAGGTTTTTAGGAATTCCCCGGTAATATCACAGGGGTAATCGGTATCGGATTTTTCAGTACAGTGGTTTTGAAAAAACGCCTGAAGCTCTTTCATGTTTCCGTTCACGCTGGCGTTTTCAAAGGCGGCTAATTTTTTTTCATCGCTGCCTAATCTTTGCAGTATTCTGTCGCCGGAAAATTTCCAATAAACAGGTCTTTTAAAGTCAATGTCGCCGACCTTGGACGCGATTTTATAATCCAGGGGGGTAAGTTCCCCGCCCGTACCTATGTGCACCCCGGTAAGGGGGGTAAGGGTAAGGGCGTACTGTTCTTTCGCCATAGATCTTTTCCTTTTACCCGACCGGTATTACCGGGGCAAAACCGGATTGGCAAATTCGTTTATCTTCCCCGTGCATATCCGTAAGCAGCATACCGGCATACTCCAGAGGTTGGGCGGCGGAAAACACCGCCCCTTCGTCAAAAAGAACCACCGGTTTTTTGTAGGGGGACAGGACGGACGCGAATGAGCCGCCGATTTTGCCGGAACGGACAAAAATATCGGCCCGCAGATTTGATACGCCGCTTTCGTCCGGTAAAACGAAGGGGCCCAGGGCCATGTAGCCGGTTCCTCCTTTTTTGGGGCTAACCGGACAGGGTTCGCCTTTTACCACGATTTTCCCCTTTCCGGTGGAGGAATCGGCGCCGTAGCCGTTTTCGAATGCCCAGCCGACAAGCCGCGAGATTCGCGCCTTTTCCAGAGAGGAGAGGATATACAGATCCCAATCGGAGGCGCCGTTTCCGTCAACCGTCCCGGCCCATCTTTCCCCGCTTGTGTAGAGACCGCCCTCGAAAACGGTGTTTGTTTCGCGGTCAATTTTATTGCGCGTTACCCGGACGGTCTCGGTCTTAAAGGCCGTTCCGCCGGCCGCTTCCGCCGGATCGATCCCGGCAAAATATTCCGAGGCGGGCACATAGATCTTTTTCTTGTCCTTTTTTATTTGCGAATACCTTTCACTGCTTAATTTTTCTTCCCTTTCCTCCGGTTCCGGCAAAGGCCGGCACAACATTCCCGCGGGGAAAGCGCTTGAGACCACCAAAACGGGGAGGTTTTTTTCCTGTTCCAGGAATTCGGCAACGGCTCCGTCGCCTTCGTGGTTTGCGATTCCCCAGACAATATGCCCCCATATCGTGTCGCCTTTAAGGGGCGTAACAAGGGGCGAACACAATTCAATCGTTACGCGGTAAAAGATCATGACACATCCTACAGCGTAATGGGGTTACCGCCCTCGTCACGCAGATCGGTAAAAACGATTCTGCCGTTTCCCCGGCTGCCGCCGCCGCCCAGGTAGTCGTTTTGCAGAAGCCTAAGCCCTTCCAGCACAAAGGAGTTAAACAACGCCTCGTCTTTCCTGCCGCCGTCATCATCAATGTCGATGACCCGGTAAACCAGCTCAAAGTTAAATTCCACGCCGGGGATAACCCTTTCTATATGCCGGGGGTTTGCAAGGGCGGTTACCCGGTTGATGCCGTTTTCAATTTTATCCTCAAGGAGGACTTTCCCCCCGGTGAATTTCCTCTTGAACGGATCGGTAAGCTCCGCGTCACGGACAATAAGGCGCGTCGGCCCTCTCAGTCTTGCTTTTTCCCGGTCTTCTTTTTTGCCGCTGTTCCCGCTTCCGAAAATACGGCAGACGGGGCAGTCCGGTTCCCCGCATTTACAGGGCTCCCCTCCGTTTGGCTTAACCTTGTTCTCTTTCCACTCCAAAAGGGAACGCATCTTTCCCTTTATCGAAGACCCCGGAATATAGGGTTCCCGGGTCAGGGGGTTTCTGATAACGGGGTTATCCATGCCGCCTATTTCAATTTTGTCGTTCCCCCCGCCGATATGGAGGCCGGTTTTTACCACTATTTTACCGCTTATTATTTTCTGCCTGATTTGTTTCATGCAATTGCCCCTTAATCCTTATTATGATTTATTTCATAATAGAAACCGTACGCCGCCTCAAACAAGGCCGCGAACACGCGAAAATCATCCGCGTCATGAACCTGCTTTATACCCTGGGTGATAAAATCCCGCAAATTCTTATACACCCCTTCGGCGTCCCGGTTTTTTTCTATTGCCCGGGCAATGGAATAACTTGCCTTTGAACTGATCATCCGTATATAAGGTTTCTGCGCTTCCCACTGCTCTTCGGAGATGTCAAGGAGCTGCACGAACCTTTTTACCTCGTCAAAAAGCCGCCTTATCTGGGTCTTCGTCACACACACATACTTATCCCGGAAAAAGCTTTCCGCGATTTTCCTGGCCGTTTCTTCAAAAAGATCGTCCTTGGGATTTTTGGTTCCGTCTTTGTAAAAAGAACCGATGGTTACCGGCGGCGGGGGCGGTTTCCCGTCAGCGCCGCGGCTTCCCTGAAAATTTCTGTTGTCAGGCATTGTTTCCCTCCTCGTAATTCCTATTTGCGTACAACGCGAAACTCGCCGCGATACGCGATTTTTTCATGGCTTCAGGGGAAGTTCCAAAACCCTGAAAGAATTCGACCGCGTCTTTATGTTCGCTTTTTATATTCCGGGCGATGATATACCGGTAACTGCTCATCCAAAGCATATCCCGCAGGATTCCTTTGCCGGCGTTTCCGGCGCGGTTGGCAAAATCTATCATCCGGTAAACAACAGCGGAACTGACTTTTCCCGCTTTCGGGTCCAGGTACTGAAGAATCTTTTCCGCGCCGGCAAGGCTTTGCCCGTATTCTTTCCAGTCCACTGTAACGCCGAATACGGTAACGCCGTCTTTTATTGTATCGCCGGTATTGTTCCTCCGGGCTTTTGATGCCTCAAGCGCCTTTTCCGCCTCTTCGGCGATATTGCGTACCGGCAGCGAGGGGCTTGCCAGGGCGATGCCGCCGGAAAGGGTAACAGAGGGGTTATGATTGGCAAATTCCGCAAATTTATTTCTAAAATCCAGCGCGAAACGCATCACCGTATCCCAGGCGCCCAGTACGCATACATCGTCGCCGCCTGAAAAAACCGTATAGATCTTTTGGCGGTACTCCGTATTTTTTCTGATAAAGTCCGCCGGAAAGCCCGAAAAGAAACAATGCAGGCGGCGGCTCAACTCGGCATAGAGGGGCAGGGACGGGTTGCCGCCCAAAGCGGAAGTAAAGATAAGCCCCAGATTGTCAACATCGGCCTTGAACATTGCCAGTTTTCCGCTGCCCCTCGACAAACCAGCTATTTCGTTAAACGTTTTTAAAACATCCGGTTGTTCATGCTGTACCGGGGCGGTGTAGGGCAGGAACATCAACGGGTATCCCGCCTTGTATTCATTGACCGTATAACCGAATGAAACGTCGTCTTTGCCGGTGATTTTGACCATTTCGGCAAAGGGGGCGAGCGTATCGGTTTTTAGAATTACCCTGGTTCCGTTGGCATGGAGCAGGCGGCCGCCGATCTCCACCAGGCCGGCGCAGCTCCGGCAAAGGTTTCTATCCTTTCCCGCTTTTTCATTGGGCAGGGTTCCGCAGTATTCGCATTCCCCATTGTACTGTAAATCGTTGTACAGCTTGTTTAATACGGCTCCGCCCGCTGACAGGGCCGCCTGCATCTTTCGCTGTTTTGCACGTTCGGCGCCGGTTCCAATCCGGTTGAGCAGGCCGCGGAACCTGTCTTCGCGGACATCCCTTCCTGCCGCGGCAACGCCGTCGGCAAGCACAAAGCAGAGGCTTCCCGCGAATTCCCGCAGAAAGTAGCGCTCAAGCAAAAGGCGTTCCTCCCCTAGCTTTACCCTGACCTCTTCGGTATTCGGCGCCAAAAGAAGAAATTTTCCCCCCGCGGATGTGATAACACAATCCCGGGATACGCCGAATTGCGCCGAGAGATACCCGGCGATAATCTCGCTGAGCATCGAGAGCTGAAAACTGCGGGCCCGCAGGAGCTTTGCGTTTTCCGAGGGTTTCTTCAGGTCAAATATATACTTCTGGATTCCCGAAATATCTCCGTTAATAAAAAGAAACTTTTGCGTCTCCTCGTCGTTAAGCGCGCCGGGGGTTTCTGTCCGGTTTGCCCGGTGATAACCGTACAAGGCGCCGGCAAAAGCGGCGGTTACCCTGGCCTGCTGATAGAAACTAATACCCCCAGCAGGATCCGGCAGGGCGGGCAGGCACCAGAAGTACCGCTCCATAAGCGTATCAAGGGCAAGCGTAAAATCGTGGAAGGAGCGTCCTTTTAAGGCGGGAAAGTCCCCGCTAAAACCCTGCCACAGGCGCTGGAATTCCTGTTTGCCGATTCTTGTGTTTGTTGAAGGAAGGGACGAATAATCGTCAACGGCGCGCAGGGAACAGTAAGCGGGGACGCCTTTTTCGTTTTCGGAAAGAGACAGATTTGAAATAACGTGGATAAGGGCCTGGTCAAAAAACGCGGCGTTTTCCTGTTCCGGTTTTACCCTGGTTTTACGGCCCCCTGTTCCGCCGCTTAAACGGCAGGCGGCGCTTACAAGCCATTCATCGTAGTTTTCCGGCTTTTGGAGGCCGTTGATTATTCTGATAACCTCGCCGGGCCTGGTTTCTTCCGGAAAACTGTCCTTTAGGGAACGCAAAAAATCACGGCAACCCGCAAGCCGGGCCAGATCTTCGATATTCCAGAGCCACGCGGCAAGCAGTATCTCCTGGCAGCTTGTGCCGGCGGCATCCGTCCCGCCCATTTTGCCCCCTTTTATTCGTGCCGAAGGGTCGGACTTGCTCCGCAAGTCCGCTTAATACCCCGCCGAACCGCAGGTTCGACTTCAGGACGATGTTGTTGATCCCGGTCTTCTACAGGATACCCAACTATATTAACAACCGGCGGCAGGCCTGTCTACCACCCAGGCACGAATAAACCATATATAGTGGTTGTTGAGCCGTTTGAAGACTTTTCCGACAGTCTCAACAGGACTGTTTACGCGCAGACTTTCGGTCTGAACATTCCCACTTTCAAATTGCCGCGTAGCGGCATCATTACTCTACCCACATTTTTGCAGCCATGGTCGCGCTTCCTACGGAAGCGATGCTTCGCAAAGCAATGGTAAATCCAAAACGTTCAAAATTAACGGGAACGATAGAAATTGACGAAACAGGTGAGACTTGAAAAGGCTATGCCGTGTCCTGCGTGATCCAAATAACGCAATGATATAAAGTACTCTTGAGGAAGCCCCTGAGAAGGCAAAAACAGGAGTACTTATGAAAGAATGGCAAAGTTTAGCACATACCAAATGGGAATGTAAATACCGCGCATGGGGTAATCGTACCGAAGAACCGAAAGAAGGCGCTATACGGTAAGAGGAGAAAAAGGATAGGGGCGATCATAACCCCAGGTACGAGGCATCCGGTTCCCCAAGAAAAAGTTTCGCTTAGCTTCTGGTGGAACTCCCTTTGGATCTCCCACCATAAAAAGGGCTGCCTGAAAGACAGCCCTTAAAACCGCTTTACTTTATGTACTTCTGATAGATGGCCACGCGGTCTTTCGCGCCGATCCGGTCAAGTTCCGCAAGGAAGGTGTTCCATACCGAGTCGCTGTTGATATCCCTGGCGCCGGTGATGAATTCGCTCATGACCTGATCAAGGTAAGGGTTGAGTACCGAATTGATGTCGGAAATACGGGCATTGTCGGCATCGTTAAGAGCCGCCGGGGGAATAAAGTATTCCGCCGGAATGGTCCAGGGCACATCGTCGTTGGCGTAGTGGTAGTTATTTATCTCGTTATAGGAAGCGTTGGCCGCAATCCGATCCCTTAACGAGGGGTCTCTGGTGTCCCACCATTTTTGGGCGGTTTCAAAATCCGCCGCCTGTTCGCCAAGCCGGAATTCGGCGCTCTGGTACAGAGGGTTCATCTGGTTCCAGGAACTATTAACCCGTTGTCCGTTGAAAGTGGTAAGGAGCTTGTAGAGGGGCGTTGCGCCTTTGAGGGAAAGGGAACCCGGATCGGGGGCGGCCCAAGCTTCACCCTTGGGACCGATGTAGCCGGCCATCTGTACCTCAAAGTCAAGGCAGTAATTGTACCAGGCGATTGCCAGGGCAGGGTCCTTGCACTTGTCCGTAATGACCATGCGGACATCAAGGATAGACCAGGGGTCTTTGTTGCCGGAATTACGCTGACCCGCGGGGCCGGCAAGGGGTTTCAGGTGAAAGGTTTCCGCCCAGCGGGCGCTCGGCTGGCGCGCCCCGTTCCAAGACGCGAAATGCACCGCCGCCACAGGGGGCTCACTGTGGATGAGATTTTGGATTTGTTCGCCGGTCATGGTAAAGGAATTGGGGGCTATGAGGCCCTCTTTGTACCAGCCCGCCATGGTAGCCAGGGCCTGCCGGAATTCCTTCTCCCGGTACTGCTCCCACACCTTACCCTTGTTGAGACCGAGGCCGAAATGTTCGCTAGTAAAAATAAAGGGCATATAGGCCTTGCTGATAAAGGCGACGAACTGCCTCATGTTGTTGGCGGCGAAGGCAATGGGAATTTCGTCGTTCCGGTTGCCGTTCTTGTTCACATCGTTGTCCCTTACCCAGCGGATATAATCGGTGAATTCCGCGATGGTTTCCGGAACTTTCCGGTTGTTGTCCCGGAAGAAGGGCATGTGGTACCATGTCCTGCCTCCGCCGTAAATGCAGTGGAGACAGTCGTTTACATAGGGCAGCCCGTAGATCCGGCCGTCCCCGCCCCGTATCCGCTGATCCAGGGCCGGGTATTCGTCCAGCATTTTCCTGATATTGGGGTAGTTCCCGATATTGTACTTGTCCAGGGAGGCAAGAATTCCCTGGGAGCCCCAGTAGGTCAGGTTGTTTATACTGGCGAATCCCGTATATCCGGTAAGGATAATATCCGGGTACTGGCCGGAGGCCAGCATGGTGTTAAGGCGGGTGTTGGCATCCGCATCGGAGCTGGAGGTAATATCCAGCTTGACCCCGGTTTCATCGGTTATCTTTTTTGTAAAGGCGTTGTCCTTGTAATCATAACTGGTAACCGAAGCCTGCAAACCGCCGGCAATAAACATCGAGAAGGTAACATCCTGCCTCGTGAGGGGCAGCCCCCCGCTGGTGTTAACGCTGCTCGCGCCGGTTTCGGTTTGCCTGTTTCCCCCCGCAAAGGCAGGGAAAACCAGCAGGACGAGTAGAAAAAGTACCAAAAGTTTTTTCATATTTTCCTCCGTTGGCATAAAATATATCCACCGCTAAACGCGGCAAATTACCTTGTTGTGAGATTCCACTCCTTCATCATTCCTTTAGTGAACCTATCAGCATGCCCTTGATAAAATACTTCTGGATAAAAGGGTAGAGAACCATCATGGGCACGGCCCCTACTACCATTACCGCGTATTTAAGCTGGAGCATTATGTTGATCATCTCTTCCAGTATGCGGGGATCCATCAGGGCAAGCTGATCCGGCGGGGTATTGGCGATAAAAAGGATCTGCCGCAGAACCATCTGAAAATTGAAGGTGGCCGGCTTTGACAGGTACAAGAGGCCGTTGAAGTAACCGTTCCATATCCCCACGGCGTTAAACAGGATCATTACCGCTACAACGGGTGTTGCCAGGGGCAGGGCAATTGAAAAGAAAAAACGTATGTCCCCGCAGCCGTCGATGTGCGCCGCGTCCAGAAGCCCCTGGGGGATTGAAGTTTGAAAGTAGGATTTGACAATGATCATGTTGTAACAGGAGAACATAAAGCCCACGATCAGGGACCAGCGGGAACCCACGAGGCCAAGCTTGCTCATCAGGACATAGTTGGGAATGATACCGCCATTGAAGAACATGGTTACCAGAAAGAAAATCTGGAAGAACCGGCGATCCTTCAGGTCCCGCCGGGAAAGGGGATAGGCGGACAGAAGCAGCAGGGTAAGCGCCACCACGGTTCCGCCTGAAACGTAAAGCAGGGAATTGAAAAAACCGGTTCTGAGGAGGCCGTAGTCAAACACGATCTTGTAGGCCCTTGCCGTTATTCCCACCGGCCACAGGAAAACATCCCCCCGGAGTATGGCGTCCGTTTCGCTGAACGAACAGGCCACCGTGTATACCAGGGGGTAAAGCACAACAATCCCCGAAATGAATAAGAATATTATGCCAAATGTGTGAAAGACGCTGTCCCCGGCGGTAATTTTACGCAGGCCGGCCAGGGAGATCCCTTTTCGATCCATCCTACCTTCTCCTAAAACAGACCTTCACCCGAGATGGCGTTGGCAAGTTTGTTGGCCCCAATGGTGAGTAACACTCCCACTCCGTTTTGAAAGAGCCCTATGGCCGTACCAAAGGAATAATCCGCCCTGGTTCCCGCCCCCACCCCAAGACCAACCTTGTACACGTAGGTGGCAATAACCTCCGATGCCGGCAGGTTAAGGGGCGTCTGCATAAGGTATACCCGCTCGAAGTCGCTGGAGAGGATACCGCCCATGCTGAGGATGAGCATTATTACGATGATGGGCCTGATCCCCGAAAGGTCGATATGCCAGATGCGCTGCCAGAGATTCGCCCCGTCAATAATGGCCGCCTCGTGGTAAGTCGGATCTATCGACGCAAGGGAGGCAATGTAGATAACCGCCGAGTAGCCGGTCGATTTCCAGACATTGGTCCAGACATAGATGTGGGGAAACAGGGGCACCGAGCCCATAAAATTGATCTCTTTAAAACCAAGAGCCCTAAGTACGATGTTTACCCCTCCGCTTCTGATATCCAGGATCTGGGCCACAAGACCCACCACGATTACGGTTGAAAGGAAATAGGGGGCGAAGGTAACGGTCTGCACCGCCTTTTTGTATTTGTGCAGAAAACAGTGGTTGACACAGATAGCCAGGATCAGGGGGAAGGGAAAACCCGCGACGATGCTGTAAACACTTAAGACCAGGGTATTCCGCAGGACAGCAAAAAAGTTGGGGGAAGAAAAAAAACGCCGGAAATTGTAAAGCCCCATCCAGGGGCTGCCCCAGACCCCCTGCCTTGGGATAAACCGCTTAAACGCCATAAGCACCCCGTAAATGGGCACATAGTTAAAGATGATTACATATACCACCGGAATAAGGAGCAGGGCGTAGAGCCCCCGGTTGCCCCACCGGGAACGGAAAAAGCCTGTCTTTGACAGCCTGAGTCCAATTTTCATGTCCAGCCTCGTGACTTAGAGAGAAATAGGGTTCCAAGAGATATACATGTATAGTTGTTCATGGCACTATTTTATAATAATAAGTGCATGGTTAAGGCTTTGTCAAGGGAAATTAAATGTTTTTTATATTCAGGCAAACATTTCGCCTTCTTGAGAAAACTGATAGTATACATGTTCACTAGAATGGCACGACCCGGGCGACAGACACAGCCTCCCGGCGTTCATACGGGTACCTTGTAAACACTAAAAAGGCAGGTATGAGAAAATTTTAACCACGGAGTTCCGCGGAGATAGAGAGGAATAAGACAATATGAAGTGCCCCCGGTTAAAAGCCGTGGGTTTACTACTTGTGGTAGAATTACCACATTTAATACAGGAGGCCCTGATGAAAGAGAACTATATAGTTTCAAGGTAGTCTGTCCATAATGTGTCTACATTATGGACAGACTCTATATAGGCCTCGATGTCCACAAGGGCTCTTGAAATACGCCCCATCAGGCGCTTTCCCGGATCACCAGTTCCACCGGCAGGCGTATGTCCCGGCGGGAGGGGACGCCGCCTTCAATGAGCATAAGCAGTTGTTCCACCGCGGCGGCGGCTTTGCGGGAAAAATCCTGATGGACTGTCGTCAGGGGCGGGACCGAGAGCCGGGAATAGACGGTATCGTCAAAACCGGCGACCCCCACATCGCCGGGAACGGCGATGTGGTTTTGGGAAAGAAACCCGATGCACTCAATAGCGTAGAAATCGGATAAAAAAAACAGGGCCGTTCTCTTTTTCAAACGGGGGAGGAGGACTTTGTATTGCAATAACCGTTTTTCCCCTTCGGTGCTGATAAGCGCATACTTGCCGCCGTCATAGGGCAGGCCCCCTTCATCCAGTGCCTTGCGGTAACCGCGCCACCGTTCATGATCAACCCCAAAATCCGCGTTGGCCACGATCAGAATATTATCATAGCCCCGGGTGATCAGGTGCTGGGTCATCCGGTAGCCGCCCTCAAAATCCTCAAGCCCTATATTCACGAAACGGCTGCTTGCCTCCCCGATGATGTCGATGGATACCACCGGCTTTTCCGTCAGGCGCTGGAGTTTGTCGCAGTCTTCGGCCCAAAAAGATACGGCAATAATTCCGTCGATGTTCCAGGCCACCACGGTACGGAAAATATCATCTATATCGGCGGAGACATAGATCATCAGGTAATATTCCTGTTCCTGGAGCAGCCGCTCCGCCTCGCCCAGGATCTGCCCGTAAAAGGGATCGGCAAAGATGGAATTCTCATAAGTTTTAACTGAATTGATCACCAGGCAAATGATCCGTGATCCGGCGTTGTTGAGGTGGCTCAGGCCCATTTTTTTTACGTATCGCAGCTTTTCCAGCAGCGTTTGTATTTCCGCCAGTTTTTCCGGGGATACCTTACCCGTATTGCCGTGGATCACATTGGATACCGTAGCGGTGCTGACCCCGGCGATACGGGCGATTTCCCGGATTGTTGCCATAGGGTAATCTTACAACAGGTACACCCGGCATTCATAGGGCCGTAAATTTATGCCGTTCCACTTATCCTCCACCGGATAGTTGCTGATAAGCAGTTTCCGCTTTTTTTCCGTCATGTCTGCCGGGATGGTATAGTACCGTTCCTTTTCACAAAAGCTGTGTATCGCCAGGAGGGTTTGTCCATCAGGGGTCTGTCCCTCCGGTTCCCGGACGTAGACCCAGAGGTCTTCGGGGGATTCAAGGGGCCGGTATGTTCCGTCCACGATGATCCGGTACCGTTTCCGCAGG
>JAISWN010000108.1 GCA_031271075.1 Treponema sp. | reverse complement strand
TCTACCCATTCATCTTCGACGTAGTCGTCCGATACTTCGGCCACCGTGTCTTCCAAGCCGCCGCCGGGCATCAACTCGTCATCCGGGTCCAGCAATAACCAGTAGCCCATAAAAATCACCGCAGGAAACAGCAAAATCCACAGAAAAACCCACTTTGAATCCCGAACATTCCTAAGAAACTTAGATTTCATAGTTTCCCCATCACTCCTTTACAAGATAAAATTCTACAGAGCGCCCGCCCGCCGCGGTGTATTCGCGCAGGATGTTTTCGTAAATCAAGCGCAGGTTTAGAACCTTTATGGGTGAACGTTTTTGTTCCACGCTTGTCCTGAGCTCCGCGACATTGGCGGCGTTCAGAAAATTCACCCAGTCGGGCACGATATTGAAGCGGACGCGGTAGACCCCCCTGTCCAGATTTCCGCTGTTGATTTCAAGCGGCAGATAGTTGAAACCCTCGTCATTTTTGGCCTCGGGCGTTTTGAAATTCGCGGCGTTTGCCGTCTTGAACGGGGATGATGTCTTTCCTCTCCCGGTCTTCCCGTCGGGCCAGAGTACAATGCTTATGTCGCGTATCTCGGGCACGGAACCGGAATAATCCTCCCATTTGGGAGTTTTGTAGACATACCGCGCCCTGAACTTATTCGCTATCTTATACACCTCCGCATCGGCGCGAACCGGCCTGTAAATCTTCTTCTTCTGCCCTTGTGTTGGTGTATTTTCCTGCCATACTTTTACGGAATTAGGGGCGATCCTGAGGTTGACATTGAACTCCGTTCCTAACTTTTCAAACTGTTTTTCGTTCCCGGCCGGTCTGTTCGCAGACTGTCTTTTGTTCGCGGCGATGGCGCTCGCTTTAAACCCCGCGTTTAAAAGGAAGAGGGTTTTATCAAAATGGACAGGCGGGTTCGCGGCTGCTAATTGGGCGGAAAGACTTTCGCAGTAATCTTGCAGCGCTTTGCCGGGGCCTATGATGAAAAAGAAGACGCTAGACTCCCCATTCTTCACATCAATGGGGTTCTCATTGGGGTCCGGCGTAAAATCGGAAATATGTCCGTTATATGCGGATTTTACCGTAAAAAACGCCCCGGCCAAACCGTTCTGAAAAGCATAACTGAACAATCTGTAAAAACTTTCGTTAAAACCGTTCTGCTCGTAAAGGTCGGAAACAACGAAGTTTATTGTTTCCTGGGGATTCTCCTGATTTGTAATGTAGTCAAGCACGGCGGTGAATGGATGCCTGTCTTTGAGCTTCTCGTTGTTGCGGACAAGTTCGCGCGTTTTGTCCCTGGAAGGGTTATAGCTGGAAATGATCGTATAGATACCGTTGATGTACCGCCCGCCCGCATAAAATTCACGTTTTCTAACGTCTTCCCGCATTTTTTTAGTATCGTTTAGTATCCGGTATATGCCGATTTCGCCGAATTCGTAGAAACGGGGCTCCCGAATAATTTCTTCGCCTTCGGCAAGAGCGATATCCAGCGCCCGGTTGTAGTCCGTCGGACTGGCGACATCTCCAACAAAGCCGCTAACAGAGTTCGTCCTGTCGAAGAAGAAGTTGATTGTCCGCAATTCCGGAACCGGCGGCTTTGGACCTTTCTCCTCCACGGCTATATAGCACGGCTTCACGGAACACCCGGCTAGCAAAAGATATATCACGAGAAAACTCAAAGCTGTTTTGGGGCACCACGATCCATACGAATTCCGCACGGTATAGCCAAAGGGCTTACGAATATCAGTCACCATCAACTATGATCTCCTTGATACGCAACGTTAATTGAGTTACCGCCGGACACTCCCGTACGCATCCGCCAGAATGGTGGGAACTACCAAGACGTTCACTTAGCCAAAAGAAGTCCACAGATTACGCTGATCAATTAAAGTTTAGTACCCGAAATTCCGCCCTTACACCGTCATTTTCTGCGATTTCTTGCTGAATTCTACGTCCATAAAAACAACATGGGTCAAAACGACCCATCTTTTTGGTATTTCCCCCAAAAGTGTCAAATAAATTGAAACATCTTTACAAAAATCAGCATGAATTACATTATTTTATCTATAGGGCTATGTCAACCTATCGCATCGCAGAAAAAAACGCCCCCCGGCAGCCAGAGACCACCGGGGGTAGCGTTAAAATATTGGGGGACTGGGTAAAGACCAAAAAGGTCGCCAGGGCCATGGCAAAGGACACCTTCCCTTAGTATTTTCCTTTCCACATATCATTGATCGCAGATAGACCGGCCGGGGGCAAACAAAAACCGCCGGCTTCGCGGAGAGGGACAATTCCCCTTCCGCGTACCGGCGGTTAAATTCCGCCCAATACGGCTTTATAGGGCAGTTCCGCGTCAAACCAGACATTCCCCAGTTTCAGAGCGTCGTACAGTTTGACATAGGGCAAATCCCGGATACCCCCCAGGCCCTGTTTGACGCAAAGGGCGGCGGCGGTTCCCGAAGCCTGGCCCATGGCCATACAGGAAACGGTATTCCTGGTGGACATGTGGGCCTCATGATCCGAAGTGATCATCATGCCGATGGCAAAAAGATTGTCCAGCCCCTTGACCAGCATGGTACGGTAGGGAAGACCGTAGGTCTTTCCACCCTTGATCTGAAGCCGGGGCGCCGAATCGTGGAAACCGTAGGAAAAGACTTCGTCGGGATAGTGGGCGCCGTTGAGGATCTCGTCCAGAGATATATCGTAATCACATTCGACACACCGGGCCCGGCGGATGGTAATGGAGGGCGCCGTCCGGGCGATAAAGGCGTTGGCCGCGCCGGGAATAGTCTGCCGGATAATATCCAGGGCGGCCCGCTGCCGGCGGCGCAATTCAAATTCGGCGTCCGCCAGGGCATCCCGGTTGGAAGGGGATACGGCCATTTTGAAATTAATCTTAATGAACATAAAGTAGTTATCGTGGATGGTAGTGGTAACGGCGCTCATCCCCAGATCTTTCACCGCCTTTCCAAGGGCAGGATCGAGTTTTTCCCAGGCGCCGTCCACCCGGATGATCTGGCTGGTACGGCCGCTCCGGGGACCCAGCCCGTATTCAAAAAGGACTCCCCTGTCCCGCAGAAAGGCGTAGTATCTGTCGATGTCCACCCCGCCGACCCCCATGCTGTTTACCACCGGATAGTCATTGGGCTCCGAGTATTTTGCCCCAGCCCGGGCGGAGACATCCCCGTAGCCGGTAGCGTCAATAAAGACCTTTCCCAGCACGGCCTCGCAGCCCTGGTGGCTTTCGGCAATGATCCCGGCAATCCGCTGCCCTTCCTTAACCACGTCCACCGCCCAGGTATTGAGAAGTACCTGAACCCCCGCCTCCCGGAGCATCTCCAGAGCCACAAATTTGTACTGCTCTACATCCACGCAGAGGGTATCGCCATCGTATTCCGGCCGCATGATGGTATCGTTATGCCCGGAACAGCCCCCGGCCTGGTAGAGACGCTGGATGAATTCCTCTGGAATACCCCGTACCACCATCCGTTTCTCCACGTTGAAGGGCTTCCAGAGGTTAAAAAAACTGTGGAGCCCGCAGCCCCCTTCCACGGCAATACCCCCCACATAGCCCTTGCGTTCGATTAATACGGTTTTGGCGCCTCCCCTGGCCGCGGCCCTTGCCGCAAAAACCCCGCCGGTACCGGCCCCCGCGACTACCACATCGTATTCCCGGGCGGGAATCTTCTGTTCCGGTCTCGTTACAAAATCCATGACATTCCTCCTGCTAAAATATTTGACAACCGGGCTTTCCCCGGCCAGCCGGGGAAGCGTCCCGCCTATTCAAGCCCTCACCGTAATCACATGATAGGGATAAGGATAAACCGGATGATAAATACCGGGAAACATAACACAGCCACCGCCAGGCCCCTGGATGGTAATATAGATCTGAAGATCCCAATCGGGGATCAGGTAGTCCGCCGGGATGGCGGCGGCATAACCCGTGGCGCTACGGCTCATCTCCAGAGTATGAAAAAGCCCCTCGGTCTGATCGGTGTGGCGGTAATGGAGGATCGGCAGAGCTTCAGGGCCGCCAAAGGCGGCAAGTTCTATCCTAATGTTCAAGGCTTCTCCCGCCTTGGCGGTATCGGGGAAAGAGGCGGCCAGGCGGCAACTTTCCGCCGGCAGGGGCGCGGGAGTATAGGAGCCGTAAAGCCGATCATGCGCCTTGATATTGTTTGACTTGAGTAACGCTATAAGGCTTTCCCTGTCGGCCAGGAGTTCTTTGGTCAAATCCCCCCAGGTACCGCGCCTTGTTTCGGAACCGGCGGAACTGAAATCCAGATCGTGGTAATAGTTTTCCCGGCCTTTCAGGGCCAGGGCTTCCCAGAACCGGATGGCGGAGTCGAGAAGCACAAGGGCGTCAGAAAGGCAGCTTCCTTCCTTCCCCTCCCGCCAGAGGGCCAGGGCGGATGCGGCCCGGATCTTCTCCCCATGGTAACGGGCAAAATCGCAGAGCATCGACAGGTCCACCTTCATGGCCAGATATTCCGCCCCCTCCTTCTCCTTTACCCTG
The DNA here is from genome assembly GCA_031271075.1 of Treponema sp. Taxonomy (GTDB): domain Bacteria; phylum Spirochaetota; class Spirochaetia; order Treponematales; family Breznakiellaceae; genus JAISFT01. The sequence goes on along the minus strand of JAISWN010000108.1, from coordinate 7,261 downwards.
TCCTCCGCCGCGGCCAGATGCCTTTCGGTCTCCGCAACCATGATATCAAGCCAAAGCGCGGCCTGGAAAGGGGAATATTTACCGGCCAATTCTCCCGAGAGAAGATCCCGGACATATTCATCAATGCCGTAAAACAGGCCCTGATCGCTCGGTTCGGTGGAACCATAGGTGATTCGCCTTACATGATCATAGGTTTTCTCTTTATTCAGGTTGTTTTCGGCAAAAAGGGCCCAGCCGGTATTCATCTCGGTCCAGTAGCGCAGGGAAGGATGAACCGGCATGTGGACGGCGGTAACCAAAGGTACAATCTTACTGGCGGCGGCAAGGGCCTTTTCAATATCCTCCCCGGCGGCGCCGAAACGGACGGCAAATTCGTCCCGCCAAATCCGGGGATCCGCGCTGGGGTTGTAACCCAGGCGGCCAAAGACGGTATACCACATCCAGAACCGTTCATCTTCCCATTTACCGTAACGCAGCTCTTTTCGGATAAAAGTATCCCAGCGATTCCTGTGGGAAAGTTCATGGCCGTATTTGAGCGACAGGGGGGTGTTGATCTGAAAACCTGCCGAGCCGGAAAGGCCGCAGCTTAGGGAAAAGCGCCGGGCGTAATCCGCATCCCCCCACAAAAAGAGATTCGTGGAACCGTAGTTCCACAGCCGGTAGATAACATCGTAGAAACGGGGCTTGCGAAGCATGTCCGCATAGGAATAACGGCGGGAATGGTTGTAATTGCCAAGCCGGGCCAGTTCCTCGCTTCGCATAACGCTGAGATGGTAGGGCAGGGCCGCGTGTTCACACCAGAATTTGGTAGGAACCTCCACTGCTAGTCCCCGGGAAAAGGCGTGGGCAATCATGCTTTCGGTAAGGCCTTTAGCCCGCAGATCGAGGATGAGGGGGCGGCCCGTTTCGGCGGCAGTATCAGCCACCGCGTCAACGCAATGGTTCCAAAATTCTTCGGCGGACACCTGATCCCCCACCCCCGACTCATGGTTTACCCGGAACTGTACAACATCAATTTCGGGAACCGCGGCGATAAGGTTTTTTATCCCATCGTAGCAGTAAGCGGAAAGGCCCCGCAGGTCTTCGGGAAGATTCAACACCAGTTGTTCCTGCGCTGTTGTCCAGGGCCGCTGCTGCCAGGTGGCCAGGATAAATTTCATGCCGTATTGGTGGCAGATGGCGCCGATCTGCCGCAGGGCAGAGAGATTTTCTTCCCTGCCCTCTTTGGTAAGGCCCCTGACCGTTACACCGGGATATCCGGAAGACTCGATAAAAAAGGGATAGGGAGGGGACATATAGGCGGTATCAAAACCGAGGATCAGACAGAAGCGGTTGAACCTGGCCCTGGCCATGCGGGTCAGGAGGTAGTGCCAGAAGTCCCCAGATTTGAACCACTCGTCATCAAGATGTCCAAGAAGATACCGGTCAACACAGCGAACAGCATTTTGCGGGGTTTCCATCAGGTTTTCTACATGATTAAGAGCCTCCAGCCCGTCTTTTTCTACCCGGCGGGCCAGTTCCAGAAGGTTGTACATCAGCCCCGCCTCGTCAGTTCCGGCGGCAAGCAGCGCCCGCCCTTTCGGGATATCACACCACTGGAGAAAAAGACTTTCCGGCCTCTGCCGGTAATCCACCCCGGCGTTTTCCAGGAGCATCCGCACCCGGCGGTTACCGGTAGTTCCGATAACGAGGATCGGCGCGGGCTTCTCAAGCTGGGTCCAATGATTGATCCGGGCAACAGGAACACCCTGTTTTTTCAGGGTACCCAAAAACTCCTCGAGACCAAACGCGGCGCAGCCACCTATCCCGAGTTCACAGACACTAAGACCGGCGAGATCGAACCAGGTTTCCATAACAATGATCCTCCCCAGGAATTTATTTTTATACCGGCGAAATATTATTTCCACCACAGGGTGGACGGAGTGTTAAATCAACCGGAGCTGTTCCAAACTTCAGATTTTGGAACAAACCCAACTATTCCTTCATCCCAGATGTGGCTATACCCGCCACAAACTGCTTCTGGAAGGTCAAAAATACCGCGAAGATCGGTACCAGCGAGCAAACCGAAGCGGCCATGATAGCGCCGTAACTGGATGAATTTTCATCCCTAAAAAAATTCAAGCCCAAGGGGATCGTGGCAAGCTCCTTGGCGCGAAGGTATACCAGGGGGCCCTCATAGTCATTCCATGTGCCGACAAACTGGAAGATGATCAGGGCGCTGACAGCGGCGAAGGAAAGGGGAAGCACTATCCGGTAGAAAACGGTAAAATGATTCGCCCCGTCGATCTTTGCGGACTCGCTCAGTTCCTCCGGTATGGTGGAGAAAAACTGCCGCAGCATGAAGGTTCCGAAAGCGGTAAACATACCCGGCAGGATCAGGGCCCAGTGGGTATTGTAAAGGCCGGTTATACGAAACAGCACAAACCGGGGAATAAGCATCATCTGGCCGGGGAATATCAGGGTTGCCACATAGATCCAGAAGATCAGTTCCCGGAAGCGGAATTTGATCTTCGCGAAGGCGTAACCGGCCAGGGCGCTGGTACAGACTTCCCCCATCACGCACCAGATGGTTACCTTTAAGGAATTGAGAAAGAAAATATAGAAAGGCACGTTGGAACCCCATACCTTTATATAATTCGCCAGAGTCGGGGCCTTGGGGATCCAGGCGATGGGCACATTGAACACCTGATTGTCCGGCTTGAAGGAGGCGGACAGCATCCACGCAAAGGGAAGCAGCATAATGGCGGAAAAGGACGCCAAAAGAACGGTTAACGCTGTTTTAATAATCAATTTTCTCCGCATGAAACCCATAGTACCGCTCCTTGTTACTAATTCTGATTAGTCCGGGCCATGATAAAATTACGCGCCAGGGTAAATACAAATACCAGCAGGAACAATACCCAGGACAAGGCGGTGGCATACCCGATATCATTGTAGAGGAAGGCTGTCCGGTATATGTAGTAGACAAGCACCGAAGACGAGTTGCCCGGCCCTCCCTGGGTCATAACCTGTACCGGGGTAAAAACCTGGAAAGAACGGATAAAGGAAATCATCACCAGGAAAAACAGGGTTCCCGAAAGGGAGGGTATGGTGATGGAGAAGAATTTCCGAACCACGCTGGCCCCGTCAATGTCCGCAGATTCGTAGAGAGACCGGGGAATCCCCTGCAACCCCGCAAGGACAATGATGATGTTGTAACCCAGGGACTGCCAGACCCCCATGATGATGAGGGAAAGCAGGGAAGTGCTTGAGCCGCTGATCCACCGGGGCGGATTTTCGATACCAATAGCCCGCAAAAAGTTGTTGATCGGGCCGTAGGAGGGCAGGTACAGGATCATCCATACCATCGACACCGCCACCATGGAAGATATATGGGGCATATAGAAGGCAAGACGCAGGATCCCCTTGCCAAAGACATACTCGTCCAGAACCGCCCCCAGGATAAGGGCAAGGAAGATAGAGAGCGGCACCATGGCGATACCGTAAACAATAGTATTGATAAAAGAGGTAACAAAAATGGGATCGCTGAAGAGCTTCCAGTAATTTTCCAGGCCGATAAATCTTATGCCCCTGATACCGGAGATAAAATTCCACTTAGAGAAACTGAGTACCAGGGCCATAAAGATAGGGACAAGTTTAAATACCACGTAGCCTATCAGGTTGAGCGAAAGAAAGGCAAAGCCGGCAAAGTTTTCATCGCGCTCAAGAAGCGTCGGCTTTTTCCTGTCTTTTCCGGTCAATCCAATAGAAACAGACAGCTTACTCATGTTTCCTCCGGTATTCCTGGGTTTTTATACAAAATACCGGGATAACCATTAACCATCCCGGCGTTTGAAAAAACTATTCAGCCAAGATTGTTTCAAAATACCATGTTTTGAAACCGGCCCGGTTACTTTTTTAAATCCTCGGCGATGTACTGATCTCCTTTGATCTTAAGATCCTTTAACGCCGCGTCAACGCTCATTTCCCCACCGAAAACCAGGGACATATTGGCCTTAATGAGATCGTTGATCTTGGCCTGACCCTGGATAACGGTATTATCCCGGCTAACAAGAATACGGGGTAGAGGCATTATCTTCATAGCCATATCGTAATCCAGGCCGGGATGATTCCGGAAGATAATATCGTTAAAAATATTGGCTTCTTCTACGGTCTTGAACTGATAGCCGGGGTGCATGGCCTTGGGACCGGCGAAAAGTTCCGCATGGTCGATGGTGATGTATCTAAGGGCGATCCAAGAGGCATCGGGATTCTTAACATTAGCGGGAATACCGGCGGTAGAAGTATAGGTAGGGGTTACGGGACCGGTGGATCCTACGGGCCGGGGGAAATTGGTTATCCCAATATCAGTTCCCGGGGGAATTTCACCGTAGCTCGCGTTAAGGTACAGGCAACCGTAAACCGGCGCGGCCCACATAGCATACCGTCCGGAATAAAGTCCATTCATGGCCGTAATATCGTCATGAAAACGGAGAGCCGTATATTCTTCCAAAGGCACACAAGTCTTATCAACCATAACCATATCATAGAAAAACTGCAAACTTTCTTTTATCTCAGGAGCGTCAAACCGGGTTGATTTAAAATCCGGACTATAGTACCAGAAACTTCCCAGTTTTTGCTGAGCTATTGAGGCCCAGTACATATCACCATCCGGGTGACCAATATCGAGCATAGCGCCATAAATTTTATTGGCCCCGCTTCCTTTGGTTAATTTTCTGGCGGTTTCCCGAAAATCGGCCCAAGTCCAGTCGGGGTCAGGGTAGGGAACCCCCGCCTCATCAAACATTTTCTTATTGAAATAAACCATATTGATGTTATTACAATAAGGGAAAGAGTAATATTCACCATCAAAATTTTGCGTCTCTTCTATCGAATTACCAAAAAGTGTCATATATTCCAGGCCATCCCTGTCCAAGAATTTTTTTAGCCCCAGATATATACCACTGTCAGCCCGTTGGCGCAGATCGAAGGAACTGGACTGGGTCATGACATCAATGGGAGCACCGGAGGCAAGGGCGGTGTTAATGGTCATGGTCCGGGCATCGGCCAGTTTCTCATAGACCATCTCATACTTCCCCGCATATTCTTTGTTAAAAGCTTCGAGCAGGGGTTTCATATTGTCCGCGTTAGTCCAGGCATAAAAATATACCTTTTCCACTTCCACAGGGCCGCTGCTAGTAGACGGCGAACTTGTACCGCTACTCCCCTTTGAACAGGCCCCCAGGGAAAGGGCCGCCAATAAACCGGCTGTTAAACCGCACAATCTTACTGTTCTTTTCATCTTCCACTCCTTGATATATGATTTCAATGACTAAAAAGGATAAAAATACCCTCTCCCATTAAGCCCGAGATAATCCAACCTTAGCAGGAAACCCGGCCAAAAACCGAATAAACCCGGAAAACGCGAAAGTCCCCGGCTTCACCGGCGCGAATTTTTACCGGAAACACCTACGGATCGCCGCCCCGCTTCCGTGCGGCAGGCAACGGTTTTCCCGCCCGCCATACTCCCTCCCCGATCCCCCCGTAAAGCCGAAACATTAAACGGCCTAACACTGCACAAAGTACCGTGAAGGGGAAAGACGCAACACGCCGGTTTTTGGGGCGAATAAATTCTGAAAGAAAAATAGAACCGGTAAAAGAACTACCTATCTGGTAATGGGGGGGGGGGGGGGGGGTAAATTGCCGTATCAAAAAAAAACCACCCCCCAAACCCCCCCGCCCCGCGGTGGGGGGGGGGGGGGGCGCCCCGAAAATTGCCGTATCATAAAACTACCACGCATTAAGGGCATTATATATTTCCATTAAAAACATGTCAACCAAAAATTGCAAGAAAATGTTAAATATTAGTGGTTGCATCGAAATGCCGGATTTTTGAACAGCGGCCCTGAATTGAGGAACCGGCGGCGGAAGGCGGCCCTCCCCGCCGCCCTCGCGGACAGGGCCCGGGAAAACAAAAACCGCCGACTTCACGGAAAGGGGCAATTCCCCTTCCGCGTCCCGGCGGTTAAATTCCGCGAAATACGGTTTTTGTACGGTTCCGCTACTTCAGATACAAGGGCCGCTCAGTATACTTGGTGTGGAGCAACTCGTGGGCCTTGTGGCCGTTGGGCTCGCCCAGGAACTCGTCGTACACCTGCTTGATAAAGGGGTTCTGGTGGGAGCAGCGGATGGCCGATTTGGTATCGTCCTCGTAGATCCCCCTGGCCCGTTTCCCGCGCACCTCGTCGGTGCCGCCGTAGGGCTGGCCGCCGCCGGACACGCAGCCGCCCCGGCAGGCCATGACCTCCACAAAGTGGTAGGGAACTTCCTGCCCCGCGTCCCGGGCGGCGCGGATCTTGTCCAGCACCGCGGAGATATTCCCCATCTGGTGGGCCACGGCGATACGGATCTTGGTTCCGTTCCGGAAATCCACCTCCGCCTCTTTGATACCCTCAAGGCCCCGGACAGGGGTAAAGTTCAGGTCCGCCAGCTCTTTTTTGGTTACCAGGTAGTAGGCGCTGCGAACCGCCGCCTCCATGACCCCGCCGGTGACGCCGAAGATCGTTCCCGCACCGGTGTAGGGCCCCAGGGGATTATCCGCGTTCTCGTCCTCCAGCTTGGTGATCTCTATACCCGCCTGCTTGATCATCCGGGCAAGTTCCCGGGTGGTGATGACGATATCCACATCGTAGCCGGTTTCCTTTTCAAGGAACTTGCCGGCGCTCTTCATGTCCTCATTCCGCCGGGTTTCCCACTTCTTGGCGGTACAGGGCATGACCGAGACGGAGTAGATCTTGTCCGCTTCCACCCCGGCCTTGCCCGCCCAGTAGGCTTTGATCATGGCGCCCATCATCTGCTGGGGGCTCTTGGCGGTGGAGAAGTTGGGGATCATGTCCGAATAGTACTTCTCCATGTAATCCACCCAGGCGGGGCAGCAACTGGTGATAAGGGGAATATCCTTGGAATTTCCGGTGAGCCGTTTTACCAGCTCCGTTCCTTCCTCCATGATGGTTAAGTCGGCAGAAAAGTTGGTGTCGAACACGGTCTTAAAGCCCAGGCGGCGCAGGGCCGCGTAGATCTTTTTGGTAAAGACCATGCCCGGGGGCAGGCCGAATTCCTCCGCCAGGGCGACCCGGACGGCCGGGGCGATCTGCACCACCGGGTGAATCTCCGGGTTCTGCAGGGCGGCCCACACTTTGGGGGTGTCGTCCCGCTCGTAGATAGCCCCCACCGGGCAATGGGCGGCGCACTGGCCGCACTTGATACAGGGGCTCTCCCCCAG
>JAISWN010000066.1 GCA_031271075.1 Treponema sp. | reverse complement strand
TAACCACGTTTTTTAAAGCAAAAAATAACTTGTCAATTCAAATTTTGGTTTTTTTTTTTGGTTTTTGGCATTTTTTCGGGGTTTTTTTTGGGGTGTTAGGGTTTAATTTTTAATTATTTTTACCCCCCCCCCCCCCCCCAGATAGGTTTACCAGAACATAAGCCCTTCCGCTACGGCGGATTTCTTTCTTTACCCATATTACCCAAACTGCCCGCCCGAGGACTCTTCGCGGCGGAACAGCTGTTTTTTCTCCTTTTTCCGAAACAATCGCCGGGTCTCCCATGCGGGGATACCGGCTTTTGTATTTTACGGCGCGTTGCCGTGAAGCATCACTACACAACGGTCACGCGGACCTTAAACGCAAGGGAGTGTTGCTATGAAGAAAAGCAGCCTGTTTCTGTTGGGAATGTTGGCCTTGACGCTTGCATTCGGTCTGGTTCTTACCGGGTGTCCCACCGAGGACGACGATAGCTCCAGCGGCCCTTTTATTCCCGCAGATCTTGTCGGAAGCTGGGATCCCGTTAGCACATCGAGCACACCGCAGCTTATAATAAATGCGGACGGATCCGGCTACCTAAGTACCCTATCCGGCGCCTGGAGTGTAATCGGAACCACGTTAACTTTCAGTAGTGGTGGTGAGAGCGGCTCTGTAACCTATTCGATATCCGGATCAGGAAAACTTACCCTTTCAAATCCGACCGGAACGCTTTACTTTTACTTTATGTATATAACAGATGTTCCGTTATACAAGATTACCAGCGGTGGTGGCGGCGATAACCCCCCAGGAAGCGACATTCCAGACGAGCTTATAGCGGTCTGGTATAGCGATGCCAACAGCAATGGCGTGCTTGACCAATACGAGGATATAATTGTTGCGTATGAATTCAGAAGTAACGGAACGTTGCTGATTGGTGGTGCAGACTCGGGGTACACCTTCACTGTCGACGGTAATCAAATCACCATGATATTTCCCGGCGGCATAAAAGCCAGTGAGTCGATCACCTTCAATATTGGGGGTAATAAGCTCACCCTTACCGGTACTAACAATTCCGGTTTTGGACCGGGAAACTATTTAAAAAAATAGCCGCCGCATAAGCACCTGACACTTTCCGGCAGTGGGTGGCGTAGTCACCCACTGCCCTTTTTTGGTGTGCCCGACATGGAGAGTAACTAGTAGATTGAATTGGATCTTCCGGCTAAATGGTGGAAGGGTCCATGTTCAAATTCCCCAGGTGGAATAAGATGGCGGTCTTAAACCGCTCCTTGTTTCTAAAATGCAGGCGATGCTGTTGAATTTCACCTTGCCGTATAAATCTATCGGCCAGTCCTGCGGGATGATTTCAGCGGAATTTGTTCGGAAACTGAAGTTTCCGAACAACTCTACTGTCGTGTTTAAGAAATACCTCCGGCATACGGACAGCCCTACATCTTGAATTCGTTTCCCAGGTAGACTGCCCGCACCATTTCGTTGTTAAGGATCTCTTCCCTGCCGCCCTGGGCGACAATGTTTCCATCGGCGATGATGAAAGCTTCGGTGGTTATCTCCAGGGTGTCCCGTACATTGTGGTCGGTGATGAGGATGCCGATGTCCTTCTCCGCGAGGCGGCGGATGATCTGTTTTATTTCGTAGACCGCGATGGGATCGATCCCGGCGAAGGGTTCATCCAGGAGGAGAAATTTGGGTTCCGTGGCCAGGGCACGGGCTATTTCGGTACGCCGCCGCTCCCCGCCGGAAAGGGTAAAGCCGTACTGCTTCCGGATGCGCTCTATGCCGAATTCCTCCAGCAGGGATTCCAGCCTTTCCTTCTTTTGGGATTTGTTAATATCTCTGCGGCTCTCCAGAATGGCCCGGATATTTTGCTCCACCGTAAGCTTGCGGAAGATAGAGGCTTCCTGGGGAAGATAGGCAATGCCCAGCCGAGCCCGGCGGAACATGGGCTTGGCGGTAATATCTACGCCGTCCATGGTAACAATTCCGGAACTGGGATGGTAGAAACCCACGATCATGTAAAAGATGGTGGTCTTCCCCGCGCCGTTGGGGCCCAGGAGCCCGGCCACCTCTCCGTTGGTCATGGAAAAGTTTACGCCCCGGACTACTTCCTTGCGGCCGAATTTTTTATGGAGATCCGCTACCACAAGTACATGGGAATAAACGGGGCCTTGGCTGGTCATGTTCAGTTTTTTATGGAGCCCGCCACGGCTCCTTCCATGGAAACGTCATCGGTATCCAGGTCTACGCGGATACGGTCGGCCCGGAATTCATCGTCTTTTTTGTACACCACCGGAAAACCCGAAAGCTCCAGCAGTTCTTCTGTTCGCCGGTACACCGCGTATTCCGAACGGCATACCATGTCGTCTTTGAAAAGCCGCACAGAAATCTGAAACACCGCCACCTCCGCCTGGTCATCGTATTCAATAAAACGCCCTCTGGCAACCAATTCGTTTTTCTTGTCCTCCAGGCTGGAGTTGCCTTCAAGCCGGGCGATTTTCAGCTTCCGGTCATAACGGAGCCGGTCGGTCTGAAAGTAGATATCCTTGTCTTCTTCCCGGCCCCAGACATTGCCGGTACAGTCGATAAACTGGCTGTCCTCCCCCTGGATTTCAATCCTGCTTGCCCGGAGGATCAGGTTATCGGAGCGCACTTCGGCGTTTCCCGTCAGAATGGTGATCTCCTTCCCCGATGCCCGGCTTCCGGTCATTTTGTCCGCCCTGAAGGTGAAAGTATCGGCGGCGGATAAGAAGGCACAGCAGCGGAAAAACACAAAGACACAGAGGAGGCGAAACAGCCTGTTCATGGTCCGCCCCTTTCCGCGCCGGGCTCCTCCGGGTCCGCCGTCTCCTCACCTTCTTCATCCTCATCATCGTGGATGTAGGTTCCCTTGATGCCGCCGGAAAAACCCCAGGCGCGGCTGCGGGTATTGGCGTTGAAACCCCAGCCGGAGAAAGATGTCCCGTTGGTCCTCCTTATCTTTACCTCGTCTGAACCCTCCCCGGAAAGATCCCGCTCTTTGTCTTTCCAGGCAAGTTTGCCGGTTTCAATAACAATATCTTCGGATTCCACCTCCATGGTAACATCCCCGGCAAGATCGATGTTCCCCGAATCAAGTTCCACATGGGCTGTTTCCGCGCTGCCCGCCGCGTTTATCTCCATGCCGTGACGTTCAAACTGCTCAAAAGAAAAATTCTTCAGTTCCATGATCCGGCTTTCCTCGTAACGTTCCGCCAGTTCCGCCTTAAAACGAACCTGGGGGTCTCCATCCCGGACCCGCACGTACTCCACGTCGTTCATAATAATGTCCGGCATTTCTTCCCCTCCGGACAGGGAAGATCCGTAATCGAAAGAGCAGCCCGCCAGCGGCAAGAGGGTGAACGCCAGGAAGGAAGCGCTGAGGAACAAACAGGGGGGTACTTCGTGACTGAATCTCCTGGTACTCACATAAAACTCCTTCCCTGCCCTCTCCAGCCATAAAGGAACCCCGCGGCGCCCTAAGGGTTCCCCTGCATGGTGTTTTTGGCAGCGGCGATAAAATCCCGGAAAAGGGGGCTCGCGGCTGTGGGCCTGGACTTAAATTCGGGGTGGAACTGAACCCCCAGGCCCCAGGGGTGATCCGGCCATTCCACACATTCCACCAGGCTGCCGTCCGGGGTAAGGGCGCCTATCCGCAGGCCCGAACCGGCCATTTCCTGACGGTACCGGTTGGAGAATTCGTAGCGGTGCCGGTGGCGTTCCCAGATAAACCTTTCCCCGTAAGCCGCCAGGATCAGGCTGTCCTCTTCCGCCCGGGCTTCCCACTGGCCCAGCCGCATGGTACCGCCGTAGTTCTTTATATCCACCTGGTCTTCCAGGAGGCTCACCACAGGGTGCTTGGTATCGGGGTTGAATTCCCCCGAATCCGCGTCCTCCCAGCCCAGCATGTTCCGGCCCCAGTCGATCATCATGACCTGCATACCCAGGCAGATGCCGAAATAGGGGATCTTGTTGTCCCGCGCCCAGGCCGAAGCCTTGACCATGCCGTTAATCCCCCGCTGGCCGAAACCGCCGGGTACCAGGATGCCGTGAACCGCGCCCAGGATTTTTTCAGGATCCCCTTTTTCCTCAAGCCGGGAAGAGTCGATCTTGATCAGTTCCACCTCTACCCCGCACTCCAGCCCCGCATGGAACAGGGCCTCGTAAACCGATTTGTAGGCGTCGTGGAGTTCCATGTACTTGCCCACAATGCCGATCCGCGTTTTACCCTGCCGGGCCCGGAACTTCTCCATCATCGCCCGCCAGGGTTCCAGGTCGGCGTGGCGGCTCTCTACCCCCATCTTCTTTAAAACAACCTGATCCAGTTTCTGATCATGGAAAATAAGGGGAATCTCGTAAATCGTGGTATCCACGTTGTAGGAGGTAAAAACCGCCCCGGCTTCCACATTGGTAAAAAGGGCGATCTTCCGCCTGGTCGCCTCGTCCAGCATCACCGGGGCGCGGCAAATCAGCATATCCGGCTGTATTCCCATTTCCTGCATCGCCTTGACCGAGTGCTGCGTAGGCTTGGTTTTCAATTCTCCTCCCGCCACTTCGGGAATAAGGGTAAGATGTACCGAGATGGCGTTACCCTTGCCCAGTTCGTGGATAAGCTGCCGGGCGGCTTCCAGGAAGGGGATGGACTCAATATCCCCCACGGTGCCGCCGATCTCCACAATTACCACATCTGTATCGGCGTCTTCCCGAGCCACCGCCAGAATCCGGCTTTTAATCTCATCGGTTATATGGGGAATAACTTGAACGCAACGGCCCAGAAACCGGCCTTCCCGCTCCTTGCGGATAACCGCGTCGTAAACCTGGCCGGTGGTAACCGAATTTGCCCGGGACAGGGGACTGCGGGTAAACCGCGCGTAGTTTCCCAAGTCCAGGTCCGTCTCGGCCCCGTCGTCCGTAACGTAGACTTCCCCGTGCTGGTAGGGACTCATGGTTCCCGCGTCCACATTGATGTAAGGATCGCATTTTACCATACGGACATTAAGGCCCCGGGCCTCAAGCAAGGCCCCCAAAGAGGATGCGGCTACACCTTTCCCCAAACTGGAGCATACGCCCCCTGAGACAAAAATAAACTTGTTCATGTAACAGTATTATCCGCGGCCACAGGTATTACGTCAATGTCCGTGATTATCCCCCCGTCCCTCCCCGCCGCACGCATTGACAGAGATTGGAGAGCAACCTATTATCAAGATATGGCGGATGCAGTGTTTTTTAGCGATGCCGATTTTGAGCAGTACAAAGCTTTTATCTACAAGGAAAGCGGCATTACCTTTACGCCGACCAATCGTTCTATTCTGGAAAGCCGGCTGAAAGAACGGCTCCGGGGAATAGGGATTGATTCCGTTAAGACCTATTTTGTTAAAATTTCCACAGATAAAGAAGAACTTAAAAACTTTCTGGATACTATTACCACCAATTTAACCCGTTTCTTCCGGAACCAGGCCCATTTTGACGCTTTGGAACGTTATGTTATCCCCGAATTGATAAAGATCAAACAAAAAACGGGTAACAACACCATTAAAATCTGGAGCGCCGGCTGTTCTACGGGGGAGGAACCGTATACCATCGCCATGCTTTTAAGCGAAATTCTGCCCTCGCCCTGGAAATTTGAGATTCTGGCCAGCGATATCAGCCTGAAATGCCTTATGACCGCAAAGGAAGGTTTCTACCAGGAGAACAGGATCGTCGGAATTCCCGACTCTTACCTTAAAAAATACTTCGACAAGGTGGAAGGGGGGTATAAGATCCACGCGAATCTGATGTCAAAAATCCGTTTTGACTACCATAACCTGAAAAACGATTCAGGGCAGCGGAATTTAGACCTTGTTTTCTGCCGGAACGTGATTATCTATTTCGATGAAACTGCCCAAACCGCAGTGATAAACCGCTTTTGGGACGCCATGGCAAGTAAATCTTTCCTGTTTATTGGTCATTCCGAATCCCTTTTCGGCATGAAGACACAATTTGAGTTCGTCAAGACCGAATGGGCAACTTTTTACCGGAAATTTGTATAAGGAGTTATCTGTGGCTGACGAAATAGCGGTCTTGATTGTTGACGATTCCGCTTTGATGCGTAACCTGATAGGTAAAATGGTGGAGGCGGCTCCCGGCCTGGTGATTGCCGATAAGGCCATGAACGGCCGTTTTGCCCTGGATAAGATCCCCCGGGTGAATCCTGACGTTATTGTCCTGGATTTGGAAATGCCGGAAATGAACGGGATCGAATTCCTCAAGGAACGGAAGAAGCTGGGTATAGAGATCCCGGTGATTATCCTTTCCTCCATCGCCGCCAAAGGCGCGGCCGTTACCATGGATGCCCTGTCCCTGGGGGCCAGCGACTTTATCCAGAAGCCTTCCGGTTCCATTTCGGAGGACATACACACCGTAAGAGACCATCTGGTAGAACTGCTTCTGAGTTACGGCGGCCAGTACCGCAGAACCCACGGCAAGAAACTCGCGGCCCCTGGGGGGGTAAAAGCCCCTAATCCCGCCGGGGCGGCGATAAGCAAGGGGCCGGTTTCCATATCTTCCATCCTGGGTTTAAACTCCGCGCCTTCCACGGGGCCGGCCAAACCGCCGGTCCAGGTACGCAGACCCGCCAAAACCGAGATTGTCGCCATCGGTATATCCACCGGAGGCCCCGACGCTCTGCGGGAGGTGTTCTCCAGGCTGGACGCGGATCTTAAGATCCCTATCGTGGTGGTCCAGCACATGCCCGCCGGTTTTACCGGCGAATTCGCCAAGAGCCTTGACCGGATCTGCCCCCTGGAAGTGAAGGAGGCGGAAGAAGGGGAGCCTCTTGTGCCGGGCCGGATCTTCATCGCCCCGGGGAACAAGCATCTGGAAGTGGCCCGCAAGGGGATCGGTGTGATGGCCCACCTTTCCGACGATCCCCTGGTAAGCGGCCACCGGCCCAGCGCCGACGTACTCTTCGCCTCGGTAGCCCTGACCTATACAAACCGCTCCCTGGGGGTGATCATGACCGGCATGGGACGGGACGGCGCCCAGCAGTTGGGAACCATCTACAAGGAAGGGGGCATGACCCTGGGCCAGGACGAAGCCAGCGCGGTAGTCTACGGCATGCCCCGGGTCGCCTACGAGATGGGCCACGTAATGGAGCAGGTGCCCCTGGGCAAGATGGCCCGCCGCATCTGCGATGTAGCCAAAACGGACAGGTAGGCCGGCAAGAACCTGTTTGATTGACCTCTAAGGCGATCCTCATGGGCATTTTTTTAAATTCAAACCGGGGGCCTTGGCCCCTTTTTAAACAGGTTTTTTTTCTGTCCTGCCTCCTCTGCCTCTCCTCCTGTACCAAATCCGAGCCTCCCGCTTTTCTGGTGGAACTGGCCGGCGGGAAAGCCCCCGGGCCCTCCAAGCCTGCGGGAAGCCCGGAAACCGGATCCCCCGGGGCTCACGAGGAGCCTGGGGACGGGGATATGCCGGATCTGGCGGAGGCTATCGCCCGGTTAAGCGGGACAGGCGGAGACACGGTTCCGGCGGATGTCTTGCTTGGGGAGGCCGGCGGCATAGCCCCGCTAAGCGCCCCGGCGGAGACGACGGGGGAGGGGAACCTCTTGGGCAGGGTACTTGACCTATCGGGACTGCCCCGGGAACTGAGGGACAAGCTGGGGAAGGCCGCCGCGGAAGATCCCGCCTTCGTTATGGATCTTTTGGACTGCCTTGAGGGAGACCCTTTTCTCCGGCGCCTGGTGGATAAAACCCACCCCCTTCCGGATGGCTACGAGCCCAGGGATCTGGTGGAACTTAGCGGCGGCTCTTACCATGCGGGAAGACCCGGGCTCGCGCTCCGGCGCCAGGCGGCGGAGGCTCTGGAAGAAATGGCCGCCGCGGCCAGGGCCGAAGGCATCACCCTGACCGCCTCCTCAAGCTACCGTTCCTATAGGTACCAGGTGGAAGTGTACAACCGCAATGTCCGGGAGATGGGCCGGGCCCTGGCGGATCGGGAATCGGCCCGGCCCGGTTACAGCCAGCACCAGACCGGCCTGGCCCTGGACTTCGGCTCCATCGACGACAGCTTCGCGGAAACAAGGGCGGGCCGGTGGATGGCGGAACACGCGGGTTCTTTCGGCTGGTCCCTCTCTTACCCCCAGGGCTATGAGGAAGCTACCGGCTACCGCTGGGAAAGTTGGCATTACCGCTATGTGGGGAAAGACCTGGCCGCGTTCATTGACAACTGGTTCGGCGGCATCCAGCAGTACGCCCTGCAATTTATCCACGCCTGGGAAAACCAGTAACTCAAAGAAAAAAGCCCTGCCGGACCGAAAACAAAACCAGCGTAAGGATAATGGTGCATTATAGGCAATTAATACGCTATATATAGCGTCTTAACACCTTGAAACGGACTTTTTCGACAGCCTCGTTGCGCTTGTATATTCTTAGTATTCCGCTATATACTTTGGGAAATCAGGCGTTGCGGAATGAAACGGGGGATTTTTGCGCGGCGCCCAAAATCAGCTTCAAGGAGACAGCTATGCCGAATTCGACCATCGACGCCATTTTCGCGCGCCGTTCCGTCCGGGCCTACACGGCCCAAAAAGTGGATGATGAAACCGTGGATCTTCTGGCCCGAACGGCCCTGGCCGCGCCCTCGGGCGCCAATTCCCAGCCGGTGGATGTTATTGTGGTAAGAAACAGCGCCCTTATCCAGGAAGCGGAAAAAGCGATAATCGCCTATTTTGAGAAAAAAGGCGAAACCGCCATACTGGATCGCGTCAGATCCCGGAACAACAAGATTTTCTACGACGCCCCGGTATCCTTCTTCCTGGCCGTTAAGAACAAGTCCGCCGCCGACGTGGGGATCGCCGCGGAGAACATCGCCATTGCCGCCACCAGCCTGGGGCTGGGAAACATCATTCTGGGCCTGCCCAACGTGATCTTCAACGACCCCGAGACCGCCGCGTACTGGAAAGGCAAGCTGGGTTTTCCCGAAGGCTACGAATTCGGCCTGGCCGTGGCGGCAGGCTACGCCGCCGATACGGGAAAACCCCACGACATCGATCTGAAGAAGATCCGCTATATTAACTGACCCACAGAATTTTTTAACAATAAGGGATAGGGGGGCTAGAGGCTGGCTATGTCGTTAAGGGTTAAACCGGTTGCCCGGGCGATTTTGTCAGCCGGGTCCCAGCCATCCGGCCTTGTGGTTCATTTTCCCTGTCCCTTGTTGAAACCGAGAATTCCTGCCGGGCCGGCGGTTCAAAATACTTTTTACCGGACAGCGAAACTTTTGACGGTCGCAGGATCAACAACCCTGCCGCAAGCAGCGGGGTTGTTGTTTTGGTAAGGTATTAGACTCAGGGTTTAATACCCAAGATTACGCCCCAATGGGCGGGGTATTAAACCCTTCGCTTACAATCA
>JAISWN010000038.1 GCA_031271075.1 Treponema sp. | reverse complement strand
TTTTCGGTGAAAAAAGACAAAATTAGGAGGCAATTATGTCTGATGGAACACTTACGCAGGATGAAATTAATCAATTAATAGCGGGCATTAATGCTGCTGATAATACAGAATTTCCGGCGGAAGTTATTCGGAAACTTGAGGTTGCCAAACAACGCTATGATGAATTTTATAAACAGAAACCCGCAATACTTACACAGGATGAAATTAACCAATTATTAACGGTTATTAATGCCGATGACAGCACAGAATTGAAAAATGCAGTACCTGCACAGGATAAAATAGGCCAATTATTCACGGCTATTAATAATAGCGACATCGCAGAAGTGAAAAAAATTTTGAAGCATTGAGGAAAATAATTCCGCTCAAATATTTTACGAAGCGCCCGCCCGCTTTGCTTTATGGTTTGACAATAGTACAATAAGCCGATGAAAGATACTCTGGATTTTAGTCCCTGCCTCCTCTGCCCCCGGCGTTGCGGGGCAGATCGCGCCGCCGGACAGGGGGCCTACTGCGGCGAGACGGTGGAACTGCGTATAGCTTCCGCGTCGATACACCGGGGGGAGGAACCGGCGCTTACCGGAGACGGCGGTTCGGGAACGGTGTTTATCACCGGCTGTAACCTGGGCTGCGTTTTTTGCCAGAACTACCAGATTTCCCGGCAGGGCATGGGCCGGGCGGTAAAAACAGAGGAATTTGCCGCCATTGCCCTGCGGCTCCAGGAGCTGGGGGCGGAGAATATCAACATCGTTACCGGAAGCCACGCCGTTCCGGCCATCGCGGCGGGGATAGACGCCGCCCGGGGGAGCGCCGGGCAGGGGGGGAAAAGACTGGACATACCGGTTTTGTGGAACTCCTCCGCCTACGAGAGTCTTGAGGCCCTTGAAGTGCTGAAAGACCGGGTAGACGTGTACCTGCCGGATCTGAAGACCCTGGACGCGGGTATTTCGGCCCGTTTTTTTAACACCCCCGCTTACGGAGAAACCGCCGCCGCCGCCATCCTCCGGATGATGGAATACCGGCCCCTCAGGTATAAGCGGAGCGGCGGGATCCTGGAGTCGGGAGTCATCGTCCGGCACCTGGCGCTTCCCGGTTACCTTGGCTCCACCCGCGGGGTACTGGGCTGGTTCGCGGAAAACTGCCGGGGCAGGGCCCTCCTTTCCCTGATGACCCAGTACAGCCCGGTACGGCCCGCCGGGGAGGGAACGCCGGGACGGTTTTTAAACGAAGAAGAGTATGATACCCTCATCCGCTGGCTTGAGGAATTCGGTATAGATGACGGTTTTTGTCAGGAATTGGCCGGGGGAGACGAGTGGCTCCCCGATTTCAGGCGGGAAAACCCCTTTTCTTCGGATCTGTCCCTGCCGGTTTGGCACTGGCGCTTTGGTTTTATTTAATAATGCTCTTGTTAGTTTGTATTGTTAGTTTATAATAAAACGATGTATACAAGGGAACTACTGGAACCCAGGGCTACGCCCTTGGAAAAGGGAAGGCCGGTTTACGGAACCTGGACCGGGGATTTTAAAGAGGTAGACCTGCTGGATATACGCCGGCCCTACCGCTGGCCCCTGCCCCGCTGGATTCGGGATTCCCGGATCAAGGAATGGGAATCTTTCGATATTCAGAATGACCGGTTTTACCTGGGGGCGATTCTGGCAAACCTTAAAATGTTCCGCTTTGCCCAGGTAACCCTTTACGATAAGGAGAGCGGGGAAAAACTCCGATATATAAAGGCGATCCCCTTCAGCGGCTGGAAGCTGCCCCGGGGGCTTGCCAACGCTTCGGTGAGCAGCCGGTCTTACGGGTTCTTTTTCCGTATCCACGACTGGCTTGACGCGGACACGATCCGGGTGGATTTGGACGTGGAGGCGACCCGCAAACGGCCGTCCTTTACCGCCCATCTTATGTACGACCTGGGCAGGGACAAGGTTACCCCTATGGCGGTTAACCTGGGTTTTTCCGGGGATCGTTGTGTTTACGCCTACAAGGCCGTGGCGGCGGTGCAGGGGGATATGGTGTTCGGGGGAAGGCATATTTCCCTGGGCGCGGAAGAAACCTCGGGCATCTTTTGCGATTTTAAGGGTTTTTACCCCTACCCCATGCAGTCGGTTTGGGTAAAAGGCGCCGGGTTTGATCAGGAAGGCAAGCGTATCGGTTTCAGCCTGGGGGAAAACCAGACCAGGGAGAACCACCGGAACAACGAGAACGCCCTTTGGGTAAACGGGGAACTGACGCCCCTGCCGCCGGTTCGGATCACCATGCCGGGGGGTATCAATTCGGACTGGATTATCCAGGATGTGGAAGGGATGGTGGATCTGGTGTTTTCCCCCCGGGAATCCTTACGCAGCGGCTTTAACCTGATCCTTTCCCGGACGGAACAGGAAACCTGCCTGGGACGTTACCACGGAATGTTGGTAAACGCGAAGGGAGAACAGACGCAGGTTCATAACCTGTGGGGAACGGGCGAAAAAATTTATCTTCGGGTATAACAGGATGACGAAAAAGGATAACGCGATTTACGCGCCCGGCGAACTTTCCCGGATCCGCGATAAACTGGGAGTCACCGACGACAGGGAAGCCAGACGGCTTGCGGAAATGTTGGGCGGGGAAGTGGGGGTAGAGCGTTCCGAGGAGGCGGAAGATTTTTCCCGTTTGCGGAGATCCTCCGGAACTGCCGGAGACGGCCGGCGGAAACACCGGATAGAGCTTCCTTCAGACGAGGATGAAGCACCCGGCGGGAAACCGGTGTTCAGCCGGGGATTGGATCAGGCGGACGATCCTGCCGTTCCGGTAAAGGCGTCCTACTTTGAACGGATCAAAATGGACAGGTTTTGCGCCCTGCCGGATTTCCGTATCAAATCTTCGTTCCAGGTAACGGTCAGCGTGTTATCCTTCTTCAATGAGCCCGCGGATCTGGTGGACCCCTATTTTATAAACAAAAGGCTCAACGAAAACTATAGGTGGATTGAGGATCTGGTAACCTCCACCAGGACCCTGTTCCCCCGGAACAACACAAAACAGAACGAAAGGCTAAAGCGGATAAGCCCCCCCGCCTATGCCATTTTGGATGTTTTCCGCTTCTGGAATATCGAAAAAATAGCCGGGGAAATCGCGAAAGTACAAAACCACCCCCGGAATGTAAAGGTGGCGGAGCTTTCCGATTTGCTCAAGGCGGTATACCGGCCCCTGTTCGTCCTGGAACAGCAGGATATGGAAACCCATATCAAAGAGGCTTTCAAACTGCTCTACAAACTGCTCTACATTGAAAGCCCCATAAAGGCAAAGGAAAAGTACCAGGATCTTATCCCCAAGGCCCTGGAGGCCTTTGGGCGGATCCGCCGGGATGTGCAATACTACCTTTACCCCCTTTTGATGAAGCTGCTTTCCGACCGCTGGCTGCCCTACGATACCTTCTTCATTGACAGGCGCCACCGTTATATGGCCTTTCTGGAGCTTACGGAGGCGGATCAGCTTAACCCGGCGAGTATCAAGGTCCAGGATAATACGGCCAAAAACCAGGACAATGGTACCGGAGACGCCGGGGAGGGAACCGGGGAAAACAAGGCCCGGGAGGAAGATCCCGGCGATCCCAATGTAATTGCCCGGAAGGAAAAAGAAGCCGCCCGGGAGGCCGAGCGCAAAGCCCTGGTACAGGGGATCGCTTCCCTTGAGGCCCTCTTCCCCAAGGCGGGCTGGGAACGGCTTTCTTCTTTTCCCGACCTTTACCCCTATTTCCAGGAGATATTCAGCCTGCGGAAGGGCTACGATCTTATCGCCCCCACCGATCCCCTGGCGCAGATAGCCATACTGATGCGGATTCTGGAGGAACTTTTCTTCGGCCTCCGCTACGTGAAATTCGGTACGGCTCTCGGGTCAAACGATGCTCCTTCCAAGGTAGAAGAGACCGTCAGCCGGATCGTCGGTACTTGGCATGAGCATTTCAACATTACCTTTGAAAAAGAGTACCTTCCCCGGCTTTCCGAATACTGCCGTCTCATTGATCAGGCTGGGGAATCCCGGACTTCCCAATACGCGAGAAAGGTGCTGAACGAGATGCACTGGATCAAGCGGCTCTACTTTATGCCCTATTATAAGTTCGATTCTCTTTTCCCCCCGCCCTTTCAGAAGAAAGACATTGAGTCTGTGTATCCCGAAGTCCGCTCCTTACGGCGAAGTTTGGCGGCCGTGGCCGTGGGAATTGAGCAGGCCAACAAGATAGGCGGGGCAAAGAAGATGGTTCCCTGCGAGGGGGTAAGTAACCCCTGGGAGCCTTACAACTTTGAGGTTCCAAACCCGGTCTCTGCCCGGCTCAACGCCCTGCTTGCGCCCCAGAAGCGGAACAACGCCATACTGGTAATTTTCAGCCTGGCTGTCGCCACGGTCCTGGATCACCTGGTTAACAACCCGGACAGTTGGGCTTACAGCGGGACCGCCGGGGTACTTTTCCGCAGCCTGGGCAACAAGGGGCTTGTTCCCCAATTCGGGGTGGACAAAAAGATCGACGCCGACAGGATCTTTAAGGAGAGCCTTCAGGAACGGGAGCGGGGCTAACTCAGGGCCTGGTCACACTTATCCATTGGGTGAACCGAAAGAATCAACGATGAGCCAAATCAAGAAATCCAGTTTCTGGACTGGATCAGCATATTGGCAGCCGGGTAAAGGGAGGACTGAACGCCGCCGGGCATACCCGGCAGGAATATCTTTCGCAGTATGGCGTAGTCTCATAAACCCGAAAATCGCCGTGTAATCCGGCCATTTACCAAAAACCTGCAAAGGGTTAGGCTTAATTTATGAAAAGCAAGAGCCTGGAATGGCGCGAAGAGGGAAGCAGGGGGATTTTTGACTGCAAAGTTTTTTCGATTAGGGAAAGCTCCTGCCGCTCCCCGGATGACGAAGTGCGAAAATACACGATCATGGACGCCGCCGACTGGGTCATTGTTATACCGGTTATCGACACTCCCCGGGGCAGGGAATTTGTCATGGTAAGGCAGTGGCGGCACGGAACCAGGGAACTGAGCCTGGAATTCCCCGGCGGGGTTTTTGAGGCCGGGGAGAATCCCGCGGCGGCGGCGGGCAGGGAACTGCTGGAAGAAACGGCCTACCGGGCGGGAAGAATCGAAAAAATAGGGGAATTCAGCCCCAATCCGGCGATTATGTCAAACCGGGTACACTTCTTCCTGGCCGGAGATCTGGAATGCACCGGCTCCCAGGAACTGGACGAAGACGAATACATCGAAGTGGAGATCATGAAGGCCGGCGATGTACTGCGGGGCATGGGGAAACCGCCTTTTGTCCACGCCCTTATGGGTTCGGCCCTTTCCCTGTACATACAAAAAACGGCCCCGGGCCTGGATTTGTAGTATTAAAGTCTTGAATCCTGTCCATTTCTTGTTGGCATTATCATGAATGACAAAATATAAAACCCACGGCGGGAAGGCCATTAAAATTTCCCGGTCTTCTCGCCGCTGTTCTCCCTTTCAGCGGAGGGAGGGATAGGTTTTTTCCGCGTCCCAAAGCCCCTGCCGCTCTTCCCCC
Organism: Treponema sp.; assembly: GCA_031271075.1. Lineage (GTDB taxonomy): Bacteria > Spirochaetota > Spirochaetia > Treponematales > Breznakiellaceae > JAISFT01. Next base: position 3,027 of record JAISWN010000038.1, on the reverse strand, counting down.
CTGATGCTGGGAATGTCCAGCACCATGCCGGGCTCAATAAGATCCGGGTTGTCGGGGTTCGGCATTTTTGACTTGTTGGCGTTGTAGAGAAGCCGCCATTGAGTGGGGTCTCCGTAGATCCAGGGCCTCCCCGCGATGTTCCAAAGACAGTCCCGAAAGGTACTCCAGGGCCGTACCGTATACTGGGCGGGAAGGAGAACAGGCTCCGGCTCTTGGGGAACCGGTTCTGGAGGAGGCGGTTCCTGGACAACCGGCTTTTCAACGACCACTTCCACCGGCTTTTCAACAACCGGTTCTGGAGGGGGTGGTTCCTGGACAACCGGCTTTTCAACGACTACTTCCACCGGTTTTTCAACAACCGGTTCCTCCGCCGGTTCCTCCGCTTTTACCTGGGCAAGGGCGTCGATCACCCGGTAGGCGGCGGCAGCGGCCCCGTCCCAGTCTTCCGCTTTCCGCAGGTCAAGGCTGGTATTGTAGTAATTCGCGGCTTCCCCGAATTCCCGGGGGTATCGCCGGGCTGCGTTAACGGAGGAAGCCCAGTCGAGCCTGACCTTTGCGGCGGCGATGGCATCGTTGGCCTCCTTCATTTTAAGCCGCAGCTCCACGTATTCATCGGAAAGCTGGGCATAGCGCACCGCCTCCGTTGCGTAATTGGCGGAGGCGTCGTAATCCCCCTCGGTGTAAGACAGTTTGGCCAGATTCGTAAGCCTAAGGCTTTCCCGGTAGTACTGGTTATTCCGGATGCTTTCGGGAATCACGGGAGCCGGGGTATCGGTTTCCACCGCGGCAAGGCTAGCCAGGGGCAGAAAGAGGAAAGGCTCGGGGAGAAAGGCAAACGAAAAAGCCGGGGCCGGGGTTTCAAAAAACACCGGATTCTGGCCCTCCGGCAGCCCAAAGGCCCCGGGCAGGCTTAAAACTAAAAAGGCCGCTACAAATAACGGCAACAACCGGTTTTTTCTTACGCTCATCATTCTATATCTCCTTCCAGAATCAATTCCGCGTTTTGAACCACCATCTCGCTTTCCAGAACCTTTTTTTCCGCTTGATCGATGGCCGTCTCCGCCGTATGGCGCTTTTCAATCGCCGTCCTGGTCAGGATCGTGTAAGCGGCGGCGGATTTTTCGTAAAGGGGGCAGGCTTCCTGGTATCGCTCCGCCCGGTACGCGGTATTCCCCTGGTTATAAACCTTTTCGGTTTCCGAAAAATCGTTACGAACCGCCACGTTGGCCTTCTCGTTCAGGGCCTTTTGCCGTTCCGCCTGGGCCGTGGCCTGGAGTTTACCGGCAAAACCGGCCCAGCCCGCCCGCAGAGCCACGTTGTACCGGGGCAGAGCCTCCTCAGCCTCGTTCCGGGCCGCCGCCGCGTTCTTCTCCCCGTAATGGTTGAAAGCGGCCAGCAGAAGCTCATCGGCCCGGGAAAAATTGTCCTGGTCATAGCCGGAAAAATCCCGATCCACGATCTCCTGGCGCAGCTTATACGCCTCCGAGCCCGGTTTAAGGCCCCGGTACTGTTCCAGGGCCAGGAGGGAACCTTCGTCCGCGGCGTAATAATCCTCCGCCTCGTACTTGGCTACCGCGTCCAGGGCGGTCTTATCCGCGTCCAGGAGATACTCGGGGTAAAGATCGCTGATCCCCGCCGCCATGGCCGCGTCCCTGGCCGCCAAGACTTCTTCTTCCCGCTCTTTGGCGTAGAGGGGAACGGTTTTGCGGAACAACCCGTCATACCTGTCCGCCAGAGCCTCGTACTTGGCCTGGGTCTCCCTCAGCTCGGCGGGGGTTCCCCGGTTGTTCCCGGCGGCGACGTAATCGGCTTCGGCGCCGGCCCAGTCGTTGGGGAAGCGGGAATCGGCCCCAAAATCCCCGGCCCGTTTCCGGGCGCTTTCCGCCCGGGAAATAGCCTCGTCCAAAGCATCCAGGGCCGCCTGAGTGGGAAGCTCCGGGGCGGGAGGCTCCGCTATAGGCTCAGGCTTTGGCTCGGGTTCCGGGGTTGGAGTAGATTCCGGCGCCAGGGTCGCGGGGGCGCTTGTAGCGGTACTCTTACAGGAAATACCCAAAAAAACCGCGCCAAGCGCCAACAAAAAAAATATTACCCATTTGTTTTTCATAAATACCCCTTCATGCTCTTATTAAGAAAATCATACTTCCGGATCCCTTCTATCCGCAAGAAAAACTGCAAGAAAAAATACCACCCCTAAATAATATAATCCATTAGAGTCCAAACAGGTAACAAATTTTCACTATCTTCGGCCTTCGGCCCGGTTTGGCCTGTCCGTGGCGTGGTGGCGCGGCCTGGGAGAAAAAGGTATACTTAAACCCATGGCGGATATTAGTTTTGACATTCTGAAGCACTTCGGGGTTCTTTCCGAGGAGCGGACCGGCTGGAAGAAAGAGGTAAACCTGGTTTCCTGGAACGGCAGGAACCCCAAGATCGATATACGGGAATGGGCGCCGGGGCACGAAAAAGTGGGAAAAGGGGTAACCCTCACCAGGGAAGAGGCGGCAAGCCTGGTGGAATTCCTGCAAGCGGCCCTGGGAAACGCGGAACCCTCCGCCTGACCCGGCAACGCCCCCGGCAAAGGGCCTGCGTTATATGTAAGTGGAAATCACGAGGGATGTTGTCCGTCTATTAAGTACGGGCATCAAGTGGCTTGCACTTTTTGGGATGGTCTATTGTTTCTTTAGACGCCGTAAAAGCTTTCTCCGGCGAAACAACGATGGCGAATGTTTTGATAGGGCTGGTTGCTGATCTTAAGATCAACCAGTGGCTTGGCTACTTGGTTGGGAGGCGGCTTGATATATGGCGGGATACGTACGCGGCAGTTGAAACGAACCAGAAAGGAACATGCAGATTATTCTATTTTGCCCTCAAGACCGCCGTGGGAAAGCAGCCGGTAAACCCTCTGGAAAAGGAAACCATCAAAGAATCCATTTGCCAGCCCACCGCACGGATGATGAACAACACTCAATTCGCCTATGCGGCTGCCCAGGTCTATGCCGTGTAGTCCCACAATCCCGGACCGGTTCAACT
>JAISWN010000012.1 GCA_031271075.1 Treponema sp. | reverse complement strand
ATGGGTATCTCCCTGTTTACGATCCTGGCGATCCGGGGCAGTATCTTGAGGGGGGGCAGGGCGTAGTCCATCATGCCGTGGTGGTGGGAAACCACGATTCCCCGCACCCCGGCGGAAAGGCACTTGTAGGTATCCTGCTCGCTCAAGACCCCCTTGATCACAAAGGGAAGGCTGGTGGCCTTAACGAAGCTTTTGATCTCCTCAAGGCTTTTGGGCCGCATCTGAAATTCCCGCACATACCACCATTTGTTTTTGCTGCCGAACTGGTGATCCACGTCGATGCCCACGGCGATACAGCCGCACTTTTCCGCGTGTTCGATTTTTTTGAATATCACCTGGTTGTCCTCGTAGGGCTTGATGATCTTGACGGTCTTGGCCCCGGTGGCGCAGATGGCCTCCAGTTCCGCTTCATCCCCTATGCCGGCCCAGTTCACCCCCTTAACGGCGGCCATACCCCTGGCGGCTTCAACCATCCCGTTGGGACGCACCCGGTCCAGGTGGGAAAGGGCCGCCATCATCACCGGGGTCTCAAAACGGTGCCCGTAGAGTTCCAGCCTGGTCGAGGGCATCACCGAATCAATGTGGCGCATCTCCACAAGAAGGGAATCCAGATAGTTCCGGGTTATCTCGGACGAATCCCCGGGGTTTTTCATTTCTTCGGCCATAACATACCTCCATTAAGTTTACTTCCGGTAGATAAATCTTTCCCCCAGGGCAAAGATGTGGAAACGTTTTTCCGGGCAGAGCCGGTACAGGTAATCCGCGAAGAGGGCGGGGTTTTCGCTGTTGGCGGCCATCATGTCGTAATGGGAGGGGATACTCAGATCCGCCGGAACCGCCCGGGCCAGCTTTACCGCGTCCAGGGCGCTCATGTTCCCGATATAACCCTTAGCTGTCCGCTCCCAGTCGGTTCCGTTGACGGGAAGGATGGCGATGTCCAGGGGACCGGCGGCCTTGAGGCTTTGGATCAGGGGCGGGGTAACCCAGGTATCCCCGGCATGGTAAACCCTAAGGCCCCCTCCTTTAAGCAGGTAACCCAGGCAGAGGGCCTCGTTTTCGGCCCGTTCCGGTTCATCCTGGATGAAACGGGTATGAATGGCCATAAGGGGGAGGATGGAAACCGGCCCCAGCTTCAGTTCCTCCCCCTCAAGGGCGCCCAGAATCCGGTCTTCCCCAATCCCCGCGCCGCTTAATACCTGCCTCCAGGGCCGGGGAACCACGAACCGGGCCTTGGGGTTGGCCTGTGCCAGGGGAACCAGGGTTTTCAGGTTCAGGTGATCCCCGTGGTTGTGGGTACAGAGTACGTAATCCACCCGCCTGACCATGCCGGGGGCGAAAGGCGGCGGATACTCCCGGCTGCTCTTTCCCTCCCCATCGGTCAGATCGTTCAGGATAACATCAACATAGAAAACCAGACCCCCCAGATTGATGACAAAACCGTGCTGTCCCAGATACCAGAGCCAGGTTTCCCCCTCTCCGGGCCGGGCTCCCTCAATTTCTTCCAGCAGGGCTTCGCCCTGTTTGTACCAGCTTAATTGCCGCTCCATACAGATCCTCCGGTTCTACAGCAGGGCTTCGATGTCTATCTCGGCGGCGGCGCAGGGTACGCCCAGGCCCCAGTTTTCCAACACTTCCGGGTGAACCTCGCCGAAGACCCCCGCGGGTTTGCCTTGGTACCGAATCGCCGCGGCCCTGCCGGGGATAAAGCGGCTGTCCTCCGATTCCTCCACCCGGTATTCCCGGGCAATATAGTAAAACAAGGTACGGATCTGGGCCGCCAGGGTGTTGAAGTTGGCGTCGACCCCGGCGTGGACAAAGCCCAGGTACTGCCGGGTGCTGGTGCGGTAGTTTTCCTCTTCGTTCAGGTAGGCCACCTTACCGATCTCGAAGAGCCGGTGGGGGTAAACCGCATGGCCCGACACGGATTCGCTCATCAAGAGGGAGGCCAGGGCGGAATCCCGCAGGTACTCGTAATTTTCCGTCATGGGGTTGGCGATACGGAGTATCCGCTCCCCCTTGCCCCGCATGTTTTCCACCAGATCCTTCCGGGAACCCAGGTAGTTGTAGATCATCTCCTGGTAGCCCAGGCCCACCATGATTTCCTTGACCCGGCGGCTGAAGAGGGTAACCGGGGTGAGGCGTCCTATGGTAAAGTCCCTGGGCCGTTCGGGTTTGAAGCTGTCCAGCCCGCGGCCTATCATGACATCCTCAACCACATCGGCGGCGTGGAGGAAATCGTTCCGGTATTCCGGCGGCCAGGCCCGGAGCCCTTCCCGGGAAACCTTTTCCCCCTCCTCCGTATCCCCGGCCTTTTCCGCCCGGACCCCCATCTTTTCCAAAGCGGCCAGACATTCCTCCGCCCCGATCTTTTCCCCCAGGAATTTTTCTATCCGGGCAAGGGAACAGAACACCGGTTTCTGGAAGTAGTAGGGGGTGGTAAGTTTCCGCCCGAAAGGGGTATCGAAGCCGTAGTCTACCTCCACCGGCTCAATGGTGTAACCCTGATCCGCCAGGTCGCAGGCCATGATCGAGGCGGCCAGGGTAACCGAGGGCAGATCCGTGCCGGTAATCTCCACGAAAAGATCCGTATCCCCCACCTGAACCGCCCCCAGATCCGCGGAGTTGATGATAGGAGGGTAGGAGAGGATCGCGCCGCCGGCGTCCACCAGGAGGGGGTGCAGGGGCTCGTGCTCCTGGATAAAGCCGTATTCCCGGCCCTTGGGGTGCTGTTTCAGGATCTCCCGCAGGGTAAGGGGAACATCCCACTGGAGGGGCACGAAGGAAACCGAGTCGGGATCCACCCCCTTGTAGGTGATGGGCCACCGGATAATGCCGATCCGGTAAAGGCCCATGGAAATAGTCCGCCGTTTGCGGCCAAAGTTCCAGGCCAGTTTTTCCTGGGTCTGGATCATGTCCCGCAGGGAGGCGTCGCTTACCCGCTTGCCCGAGGCGACAAAACC
>JAISWN010000366.1 GCA_031271075.1 Treponema sp. | reverse complement strand
ATTTGGGCGCATTCCCACCTACGGCGGGAACCGGGCTATCCGCTTCAATTCCTCGACCCCCTGTGGGGGTCTGCGGGATTTCCGCTTCTATCCCTTGCGCTCTGCCAAGTGTTGCGTTTTCCCGCTGGGAAACAAAGCCGCACGTTCATAGTTGTCGGGATACTACCCGGATCATGGCGTAAAGGGGGCCTGAACCAAGGCTTTGGGCCGCCTCTTTGTTACGGCCGGTCCGGTGCATAGAGGGGAGCCAGGGCAAAACCTTTCTCCTTCAGGAGCCGCCGGTAATCCGTATCCAGGTGTATGCAGCAGATCCGTCCGTAAGTTTCAGGGGGAAAGGTTTTTTCAAGATAGGCCAGGCTTCCATGGGTTGTATGACCCCCCGGATTGAGGGCGGTGTCCTGATATATCCGCTGTATCTCCCCGTCAAGAAAAGCCCGGATTATGGTTTCGGGAACATACCTGGCGTCTCCTGAGTAGTATATTTTCCCCTCGAATTCGTTACGATCAGGGGCCACAGGAAGTTATTCCAATGGTAACTTACCGACACAAGACCAAAGGATATATACGCTGTTTTTGCGCTCGGCACATACACATTAAAAATTATCTGAAAAATATTGGCCCCGTCTATCACCGCGGCTTCGCTGAGGGCCTTGGGGATGGTCTTAAACATCTGCCGCAAAAGAAAAATACCAAAGGCACTGCCGAAGAAAGGCAGCATGATCCCCAGCTTTGTATCGGTAAGGCGCAGGTCGCTTAAGGTCGTATAATTGGGGCTGATGAGTACATCGTTGGGGATGATGATCTGGACAAAGATAATAAGGAACACCAGTTTTTCACCCTTAAATTTCAGGACCGCCAGGGCATAGGCCGCCAGGGTAACCGTAACAAATTGAACCCCATAGGTAACAAAAACTATGATAATGGTATTGATATAATATTGGGCAAAGGGAACCGCGTTCCACACATACCGGATACTCCCCGCTTCATTTCCGGGACGAAATCCGCCAGTGAGGATGCACCTGCGGAAGAAGGAGGCAGCGGCTGGGTGAAGTATACCGCGTGTTTGCGGTAACCGGCTGTTGATACCGGAGATAGAAGTGAACAGCATGCCTTTACCTCTTCAAGAAGAACCGGTAGATTCATGTGTAGTGCCGTTTTATGGCCGGTTTCTTTCCGTAGACCAGGTACAGGGTAATTGAGGAAAAGATCATCAGGAGTACCGCGTACACAAAGGTCATGGCCTGGGCGTTCAGTGAGGCTGTCTCGTCACTGGCGGATCGTATTACCGGACCCAGCGGCCTTAAGAGGGGATGGTACAGAAAGGCCGTCATATCGTATTCCGCCAGGCCGCCGTTGAAGCTGAGGGCGATAACCGACAATACCGCGGGAAGTATTATCGGCAGGACTACCCGGATCATGGCGTAAAGGGGGCCTGAGCCAAGGCTTTGGGCCGCCTCTTCCAGCGATTTGTCCACACTGAAAAAACTCGCCCTGATCATCCGCAGGCAGAAAGGGAGCTTAGCGATTACATAGGCGATCAGCAGGAGATAAACGGTTCCGATAAGAACCTTGTTAAACATGATAAGCCGGGGACGGTCAAAGGCTGTCATAAGGCCCATGGCGATCATGGTATTGGGAAGCAGCCAGGGAATCAGCATGCCGTATTCCAAGAGGGGGCTCAGCTTATCCCGGCTCTTGTGGAGAATCCGGGAGACTACCACGGTAAGCAACGCCGCCAGTATTGCCGCGGAAATAGAGTAGGTAATACTGATAAGCAGGGGCCGGTAGGCGGTGGCGGACAGGAGGAGATTCTGATAATTGGCGATAGTCAGATCCTTTATATTTAAGTTCCCTGAAAGAATCGCGTTGGAATTGGAAAAAGAATAAATAATGACCAGCACAATGGGAACTACGTAGATTAGAAATAAAAAATACGCCAGCAGGTGCATCAGAATATTTAGCGGAAGATTGGAAATCTTGAGTTTTTTCAGCCCCGATTTTACCTTTGATACGGAAATATAGTTTCCTTTTTTTTCAAGCCGGTTCAGCAGTACCAGGAACAGAATGGTGGCGGTTCCCAGAATAACCGACATAAGGGAAGCCAGATCTCGGGAGTAGGGCGCCTGGGCAAAACTAATGATCATGGGATTAATGGTCTGGAATTCGGTTCCACCCACGATGAGGGGCGCGGACATGGCGCCAAGGCCGGTGAGAAATGTCAGGATTGTAACGGCAAAAATGGTCGGCTTTAACACGGGGAACACGACATCAAGAAATATTTTTAAGGGCGATGCGCCCAGATTTCTCGCTGCTTCTATAGTCTGGTAATCAATACCGCGAATCGCATTGGTCAGAAAGATGATATGGTTGGATGTACAGGCAAAGGTCATGATAAAGATAACCGCCCCGTATCCGGTAAACCATGCGGGGTTCATCCCGGGAGAAAAAGTCATCAGGACTTTGGTTATTATCCCCCTGGCTCCGTAGATATACTTGTAGCCGGTACAGAGAATTATGCCCCCATATACCAGGGTGCTCATGTACCCCAGCTTGAGGATCTTTGCCCCCCTGATTTCGAGGTATTCGGTGAAAAATACCAGCAAAGTTCCCGTAATATTCACCGTTACAATCATGGAAAGGGCAAGAACAAAACTGTTGCGCATAGCCTTCATGGCCCTGCCCGAGGAAAACAGTTTCCGGAAGATATCCGCGTTAAACCCGCCATTTTTATAAAATATGCCCAGGATCATGTTGATGTTGGGGTAGACAAGAAACGCGGCTATTACCCATACCAGAAAAATTCTCATTACGATACCTGCCGGGCCCGCATGGCCGGTTGCTTTTTTTGCAGATTTCATAAACCGCCTCTTTCAAAAAGCATAATATCATCAAAATTGAAATACAGACTTCGCTTTTCCCCGGGGTTAAAATAGGCGTTTCCATCGTTTTTTTCAATACACTTCAGGCTGTTACCCTGTACATCAAAAGTATATTTGGTGTATATCCCGTAGTATTCCCGATCCGTAATGATCCCTTCAAAAGCGATGTTGCTTCTGGCGGTCCTGGCGGTTCCCATTCGCTCAATGCGGATGAAGCCTTTTTTGTTTTTCCCCGGGACATTACCGCTTTGGCGGGCGGCTTCTTCAACCAGGGCAGGGCTTAAACGGTTAATGTCCCCGATAAAGTCGCAGACAAATTCCGTCGCCGAATGATTATAGATTTCATCGGGGGTTCCTACCTGTTCGACCTTTCCCTTGTTGAATACGGCGATACGATCGGAGAGGGTAAGGGCTTCCTCTTGATCATGGGTGACGTAGAGGGTGGTGATCCCCAGATCCCGCTGGAGCCGTTTCAACTCTCCCCGCAGACCTACTCGCAGTTTCGCGTCCAGGTTGGAAAGGGGTTCGTCCAGGCAGAGAATTTCAGGTTCCATCACGATGGCCCGGGCCAGCGCGACCCGCTGCTGCTGTCCTCCTGAAAGCTCGGAAACGTTTCGGGAAAGCTGATCTTCCTTGAGGTCTACTTTTTCTATCACCTCTTTTACCTTGCGGCCCGTATACTCTTTCGAAAATTTGGCAACCTTTAGGCCGAAGGCGATATTTTCAAAGATATTCATGCTGGGAAACAAGGCGTAATTCTGAAATACAATGCCGATTTTCCGCTTTTCCACCGGAACATGGGTAAGATCTTTGCCGTTAACTTCTATGCTTCCCTCGGCCGGAGCTATAAATCCTACCAAGGTACGAAGAATAGTAGTTTTACCGCACCCGGAAGGCCCCAGAAATGTAAAAAATTCCCCCTGCCGGATAGAGAGATCTAGCCCCGCAATGGCGGTAAAATCACCGTAATTAACCGTAATGTTTTTAAGTTCTATCATAAGATTGAGCCCCCTCTTCTCCAGAGATACGGGATGAGACCCTTTAAGAAAAGGGGCTCATCCGGCAACAGCTACTCCACGAATTCGAGCTGGATCTTTTCGACCCAGGCGTCGAGCATTTTGGCGCCCAGAGCCCAGTCAACATTCTGGGGGGTAAGCTTCTTCATCAGTTCCTGTATTTCCGGCGCGGCAAGTTTAAGGGCTTCGGGATGGGCCGGAGTGGTTCCGAACCGGGCGGACCATTTCGCCTGCAGATCCGCCTGCCCGAACCAGTTGGCGAAGGCCGTGGCTTTTTCGACATTTTTGCTGCCCCTAATCAGGGCGACCTGCTCCGCCAGGAAGGGAACGCCGACTGCGGGGGCCATAAAACTCACGTTGGTAAGGTTGCGTTCTTTGATCCGCTGGAGGTAGCCGGAACTCCACATGCCCATTATAGGCCTTTCCCCGCTGATAAGGTTTCCCAGACTATCTTCGCCGATTTGTTCCAGATGGCCATTCTGAAAATACTGCTTTATCATGTTCCAGCCTTCAGTGGAGATACCCAATTCCCCCTTAGGATCCTTATACCGGGTGAACATTCCCAGCAGAATCGCCCGGGGCGTTCCGCCGGTAAAACTGCCGATTACGTATTTGTCCTTGTAGAAGGGGTTGGCCGCGAGTTCAGTATAATCTTTGGGCTCCCTTCCCCGCAGAACCTCGGCGTTGTACATCAGGAATATTGCCTGGATAACGATGGGGTAATAGTAGCCTTCCGGATCCCCCAGGGACATGTCTACTTCTTTTGCCCAGGTAGGCTCCCACTTGACAAGGACATTTTCCGCCTTAAGCTGTTCATAGTTCATCGGGCTAAGGCCAAAGACAAGGTCCGCCAGGGGGTTATTCTTTTCGGCAATAAGCCGGTTGGTAACCGCCCCTCCCCCCAGGTCAACATACTCAATCTCAAATCCCGCCGCTTTTGCCTGTTCTGTAAGCCATTCTCCCCGGCCGTCACTGACCGAATTGGAATAAATAATCAGGGGCTTTGACGATGCCTGCTGAGTTTCCCCCTTTCCTCCCGCTTCTACGCGGAAACCCAAGCCAAGCAGAAGAACCGCCGACATGACGCATGCCGCCGCACTGATTCTAACCGATCCGTTTCCCATTTTCATCCTCCAAAAAATAATAATAAAGTTGTTCGGAAACTTCAGTTTCTGAACAACAACCGCTAATTTATCCTGTTTCCGCTTAGCTCCGCCGGCTCAGAAGGTACTCCCTGAGCAGCAAAGGCCAGTCGGTCTGCAGGACATCGAAACCTTTGTTAACGCACCAGCCCCAATTGTCATCAGGCTCTTGGGTAATGGCGTTATTGTCATCCTTGCCACCGCTTAATATGTGGTATTCGTCCAGGGTGATCACGTTCCCCCAGGCCAGTAAACCCCTCTCATGCAGGTTCCGAATATAAGAATCCTCCACCAGGGGATCCTTAATATCCTCGAAGATCAGTTCCGTCATGCAGTAGTTGATCCGGAACTTCTGTACCTTTTCTTCTTCTTCCACGCTACGGACAATAGGCATGTAGGCCAGTCCGGGGCTCTCCTCCTCCAGAATGGCAAGGTATTCCTCGTTAACCGGCGATTTAATGATGATCTGATCCTCCATGTCCATTTTTTTGATAAAAGCGAGAATTTCCCTCCAGTAAAGCCAGCAGCGATCCAGGTTGATAAGACAGCGCCCCCGCAGGTAGTTAAACACGTCCTCCAGCCGGTTAGGGTGTTCGCTTGTCAAGGTTAGAGAAGGATTCCGCAGGTACAGCTCGTCCACATAGGACGAGTTCATGGTCCTGATGTTCCGTCCGCTGCCCAGAAGCAACGGTTCCGTCCCGTCGTGGAAGGCGTAGAAAACCCCGTCAGTCGTCATGGCCCCGTCCAGTTCAACGATATCCGCCTTGTGACGCAGGGCGTTCTCGTAGGCAGGGATGGTATTGAATATGATATTCCCCCCGCTGGTTCCCCGGTGGGCGGCAATAAGCACCCCCCTTTCTTTACGCAATTTTCTGAGGGTATCCCCGGCCCGCATAAGTTCCTCCTGTGATTCCCATGATACACCGGAAATTGGAACGTGTCAATAAACTTGTAAAAAAAAGTAAAAAAATTTATAAATTGGTACGTTTAAATATCCCTGGTTCATAATGGATCAAATATATGGACGGAATATCATTTTATGGTTAGGCGGATGTTAATATTCGGTGAAATTTTATCCGGATCCGGGTATACTCGGGCTGTTTTGCCGTATTGGCGCGAGGGAGCCCGGATAAGGCCCACTTGTACAGACATTTTGAAGGTACTATGCTTTTTATCTCTAGCAGTTTGTCGCGCTTCGCGCATAAAACCTCAAAAAATCGCCTATTAGGCGCCGCCTATGAGGCGATTTTACCCTGCAAACTGCGAAAGCAGCCCATAAATCGTGGTTTTTGCGGCACAAAGTGGCGCAAAAACCTACAAGTGCAACAGGCTGCTAGGAGTTCCGGGCCTTGGTAACGATAAAAGACATCGCGAAACTGGCGGGCGTTTCTCACGGCACGGTTTCAAATGTAATAAACCGCCGGGGCAATGTAAGCAGCAAGAAGATACACCTGGTGGAGGAGGCGGCCCGGCAGCTGGGCTACAACACCAACGCCCAGGCGCAGAAGCTTAGGCAGGAAAAAAACCGCCTCCTCACTATCATTCTGCCCGATATTGAGCAGCGGATATACCGGGTTTTCTATA
>JAISWN010000295.1 GCA_031271075.1 Treponema sp. | reverse complement strand
TCCTTATAATACAAGGAATTACGTTAAATGATCCATTCACCTAATAGGTGAAATCCTTTTTTGATGTAATTCGTTATAATACAAAGAATTACAGAATATTCTTATACGGATCCAGGTTTCTTTATATTTTTCCAAAATTGATGATAACTCTTTCATAAGGTCCTCCAAAATCATTCTTTTGATTAAAGATCAGTCAATACGCGATCTTTTTTGTTGTTCTTCTTTTCTAAAATTCTCCATACGTCTACGGCAAACATCCCGAATCCAATTTGCTTCAAAATAGGTAACAATTTGATGTGAACTATTATTGGAACCTTTACTTTGTTCCCAAATAATAAAACGTTGTGAATTAAGCCAAAGGATTCCTTCTTCAGGGATTCCATTAGGCCATGAAACACTATAAGTTGACCCATTACCGTATTTTTTTTAATATCCGGCAAAATATTGTCTCTGTTAAAAAACGTAATTACCCCGACCAGTTTATTATTTGAAAAAAGAAACGCTAAATCATCGTCTCTAGCCATTCACCAGTAACAAAAACTTTAAATTCATTACCAAGTACTGCTTGAGGATTAGGTATTGCCCCTGATATTTCTGTTTTATATAAATGCATTATTGTATAAAACAGGCCATTATAGTAATATCCCCATTCATCAAAATAAGATTTTTTTGTTTCTAAATCCATACCAAATGTATATTCTTGGTATCCATTTGGGCAGATACACTATTCCCAAAGGCAAAAACCATAAGAAAAACCCACAATATATTCGACTCCCTTGCACTAAAACTCTATAACAATATTCAAATAATGTCAAGCCCCATTTTGCATAGCCCCATTTTGCATAGCAGGTTTATAGCGGATAGGATGGGTTACCGGATGGTTATATGTTGTGGCGGCGGGAAAGCTTCGTCTCACTTGAAAAACCCCTTGAAAAGTTCCCCCAGCCCCGGTATCCGCCGGGTTTTTTCCAGATCCCTAGGGTAGACGTGGTGCAGATCCCTGCCTGCCCTTTCTCCGGCCCGGATGCCCCCGGTTTCCCCGCCGGGGGAAAGGCCCTGCCGGGCGGCCAGGAGCCGGTTGATCTCGTGGAGTTCCGGCCGGTACTCGAAGTGCATGTTGTCGTAGAGCCCCCACTTGCCGCCCCAGATAAAGCCCTCGTTCTCGAAAGCCCGTATCAGTTCTTCCGGCGGAGCCCAGCGGTTTTCCAGGGGTATGAGCATCCAGTCGGGGTTTCGCGCCCGCTCCCAGAGCCAGTAGACCGCCTTGTTGGAGGGAATCTCCCGGCTCAGAATGTCCAGGGCGAGCCCCCAACTGTGGTAGCTTAGACGGGTGTCCGCCTCTTCCGTGATCCCTCGGGAACTTCTGGTCGTCCCCCGGATCTCCCGCCAGTTGTAGGCCCCTATCTGCCCCAGGGAGGCGGCAAAGTCCGCGATTTTCTGATCCTCCGCAGCGATTCTGTTGACCGAAGCCTCAACCCGCCCAAGGGCCTGGACAATGTCCCGGTGTACCGTAACATTCCTCCCCAGGAAGCGGATCCGCTGGAGGCGGGTTTCCACTTCCTTCCGGCTGAGCCCGCCGTAGAGTTTCCCCTGAAAGCCCCGGTAGCGCCCGTCCCGGTCGGAGGATTCGGCCTCTCCCTGCCGGCGGAGGGATTCAATGTACCGGGGGGAGTAAATCTGCGGCGAGGGCGCCCTGGAGGGGTAGTAATCGTAAACATGGGGAACCCAGGATTCCGCTTCCCCCAGGAGGGCGTGGGGAAGGAGCCTCCCCCCGGCCCAGTAGAAGATCTCTCCTCCCGCGGTAATGGTCCAGTCCCCGTCCCGCCAGGCAACGCCGCTTATCTTGTCCGGGTAGCTATGCTGATAGGCCCTCAGTACCAGTTCCCCATCGGATTCCTGTAAAGAAGCCGCAAGTTCCGGGGGGAAACCCGAAGGTTCCTGGGCGGCGAGGGTGGGGGAAACCGGCGGCAGGACGAGGAACAGTAAAACTACGGCAAGGGAAGCGGGGGCCGCCTTTTTCCAAACGGCCCTTCCGCCGGATCGGGCCCGGTATGGGGGGATCACTTTTCTATCCGGCAGCGTTCCAACTCCTTAAGCCGTTTCTCCTGGACTTTGATGTGGAGGTTCTTCTCCTGGGTGGGCAGCACAAGCCCTTTGGGGCCGTTCTTTGCCCGGCGCAGGTACTTTACGGGGGTGTAGAAAAGGTCTCCCTCACCGTTGTTGCGGCCCTTGGAATAGAATATGGCCAGGTTGCCCGCATCCAGCAAAATGTCCAGGGGAACCGATTTGCCGGCCCGCTGTTTGATGAACACGTAGGAGCCGGGGAAATCCCTGGCGTGGAGCCAGAGATCGTTCCCCTTCACATACCTGCGGAGCAACACGTCGTTTTCCGAAGAATCCCTGCCCACCAGGATAAGCCAGTCCCCCCGGCGGAAGGAGAGCCCCGGCCGGTCCCTTTCCCCTTTCCGCCTGAAACCCGGCAAAGCGCTCCCGGCGGCCGCTCCCCGGGATCTGAGCAGCTTTTGCAGCACCAGGGGATTGGCCTCCTCCAGAAGCCGGGCCATGGTTCCCTCCAGATCCGCAAGTTCCGCCTCCCCGTTCCGGATCTCCTCCCGCAGATCCTCAAGGCCGCTCCTGGCTTTGCGGTACTGTTCGTAGAAACGCTCCGCCTGGGAGGCGGCAGTTTTTCTGCTGTCCAAAGGAATGCGTATCTTTTCCGCCGTGTAGAAGTTCTCCGTTTCAAGCCACTCGTCCCCAGCCCCGATGTTCCCCAGATTAGCCAGGATGATGTCCCCGTACTGTTTCAGTTTCTCCGCCGAGGCAAAATCCGCCTCCTTCTCCCGGAGCCGGTCAAGGGACGCGGCAAGCCTCCCGATCCGCCCCTCGTAGTTCCGCCTGGCCTGCTCCCGCAGGGCGTCCAGGGAAAGCTTTCCCCCGTGTTCCGCGTAGTAAGAATCGATCTTTTGGTTGAAGGAAAGATGGTCGAAGGAAAGACCGGCGGGAATTTCTTCGGGGAAATCCCGGATTTCGTAAACCCTCTCCCGCCGCTCCTCCTGTTTCGGCGCCGCGCTTTGCCCTCCGTTTAGCGCCCCTTCTTCCTCCGGGGCATAGCGGCCGCCGCTCACTTCCCCCCGCCTGGGGAGTCGGCGCATGGCGTCCAGGATGATCCCCCCCTCGCCGGTAACGATCAGGTTGGCCGCGTTGGACCAAAGCCTCATGTAGAGCCGGCAGCGCCGTGTCTCCTCACGCTCATGCACCTTTTGGCGCACCGTAAGCCTCACGATCCGGTTGTCCCCAAGCTGTACCGCTTCCTCAACCCAACTGTTGGCGATTCGTGAATTGAGAAACTCGGCGAAGCGCAGGGGCCTTTCGCTTTTAGGAACCCCCCGGAAGGTCTCGTGGAGCCGGCAGGCCCCGGGGCTGAGGGAGACGAGCA
>JAISWN010000182.1 GCA_031271075.1 Treponema sp. | reverse complement strand
CTCCCCAACTCCCAGGGGAAGCTGGTTACCCCTTCGGTGGTGCATATCGGGGAGGATGGGGCGGTTCTGGTGGGCGAGGAAGCGGCGGAATACCTTTTTACCCGGCCCGACTGTACCTTCATGGAGGTAAAGCGCCTCACCGGCAGCGGCGAAAAGCTCAAGGCCCACGGAAAAGAGTACGCCCCGGAGGAGGTTCAGGCCATGCTCCTCTCCTACCTGGTTCGTTGCGCGGAAAGCAGCATGAACGAAAAGATCGACCGGGCCGTGATCACCGTGCCGGCTTACTTTACCGACGTGCAGCGCCGGGCCACGGCGAAGGCGGGGGAGCTTGCGGGGCTGCGGGTAGAGCGTATCATCAACGAGCCTACCGCGGCGGCCCTGGACTACGGCCTTTCAAACCTCAAGGAGTGCAAGAACGTGCTGGTCTACGACCTGGGCGGCGGCACCCTGGACGTTACGGTTCTGGAACTCTTTGAAGGGGTCATCGACGTAAAGGCAAGCAGCGGCAACAACCACCTGGGGGGCAAGGACTTTGACGAAATCATCATGACCCGTCTCGCCGATCCCGCGGGGGATGAACGGGCCCTTATGCGGCTTAAAAAGGCCGCCGAGGACTGCAAAATCGCCCTGAGCGCCCGGGATGAGTTTCAGGTGTCCCTCCCCTTCCTCCTGACCGGCAAGGATGGGAAGCCCGTCTCGGTGGAAAGGACCGTCCGCCGGGAGGAATTTGAAGACTGGGTAGCGGAGAAGGTAAACTCCACCCGGCAACCCATGATGGACGCCCTGGGGGACGCGAAACTGAGCCCCCAGGATCTGCAGGTTGTTCTCCTGGTGGGGGGTTCCACGCGGATCCCCTGCGTAAAAAAGCTGGTGGAGGATACCCTCGGCGCGGTTCCCCGTTCCCTGGTAGACCCCGATTTAACGGTGGCCCGGGGCGCGGCGATTCAGGCCGGGCTTATCGAAGGCAGCGTTAACAACGAAGACCTGATACTCACCGATGTCTGCCCCTACACCCTGGGAACGGCGCCCCTGCGGGAGGGTCTGTTCGGCAGCCAGAAGATCTTCGACCCCCTTATTCCCCGGAACACCACGATTCCCACCGAAAAAGCGAGAATCTACACCACCGCCATCGATTACCAGACCCAGGTGATCATTGATGTGTACCAGGGGGAGTCTTCGGAGCCGGATAACAACGAGCGGCTTGGGGAGGTACACCTTACCGGAATTCCCCCCGCCAGGCAGGGAAAGGAACAGATTGAAGTAACCTTCGGCTACGACATGAACGGCATCCTCCAGGTAAAGGCAAGCGTGGTTTCTACGGGCAAGCAAGTTTCCGCGGAGATCAGCACCACCGGGGTAAAGGCCAAGCCCCTTTTGGATCTGTCGAAATGGGAACAGGCCGAGGGAGCGCGGCAGGTCCGCCCCCTGATACGCAAGGCGGAAAGACTCATCGCTTCGGGCAAGGACAAGGGTGATGATATCAGCCTCCTGGTACGGCGGCTGAAGGAAGCGTTGCTGCTAAAAAACACGGAACAGGCCGGGGAGCTGCGCGATGAGTTACTGGACATACTTACGGTGATGGAAAAAGTAGACAAATTTTTATGATAAGCGTGGCGGAGATAGGGGAACGCTATTACCGGCTGGGGCTTGGGGCGGCGAAACGGCGGGATCTGAGCGCCGCCCTGGATTACGCGGCCTCTGCCTGCATCCTGGATCCGGAACATGACGGCGCGGCGCGTCTTGCGGAGATCTGCCGCTATGAGCTTGGGGAACCGCAAAACCCGGAGTTTGAACAGATCTGGCTTCTGGCGGGGAAAAGGAAGTGGAAGGCGGCGGCAGAGGCCGCAAAAAACGTTCCCCATCAAAGCGTGCGGCTCCTTAATACGCAGGGTTGTCTTTGGGCTCTGGCAAAACGTTACGCCCTTGCGTTGGATTGTTTCGCCAGGGCTTTGGCAAAAGACCGCGGGAACCTGCTGGCCGCGGATGCCCTGGCCGAACTTGGCCCGCAGCGGAATTGTTTTTGGAGGTTTTTTTGTTCCTTTTTGACGAAGTGAAAAAAAGCCATTACGAAACACTCGGCGTCCCGAAAACCGCCGCGGAGGGGGAGATAAAACGGGCGTACTTCGGCCTGGTGCGTAAATACCAGCCCGACCATTTCCCCGAAGAATTCAAGGAAATCCGCGCCGCCTATGAAACCCTCATGGACAGCGAAAAACGCGCCGGATACGATGCCATAGGCGATCTGCCCCCCGCCGTAGCGCCCCTCTTCCACGAGGCCCAGCGGCTCGATCGTTTCGGCAGGCGCGCCAAGGCTGCGGAACTGTACCAAAAGATTCTGAAGAAGCATCCCGGGCTGGACAATGTCCGGGAGCAATACGCGAGATCCCTTTCGGCGGACGACAAAACCGGCAAGGCCACTGAAGCATGGGAGGAACTCTGCCGGAGACATCCCGATAACGCCCTTTACGCCCGGGAACTGGGCCTGGCCTATTTTGAACGGGGCTGGAACAAGAAAGCTCTTGCCGAAATACGCCGCGCCCTTAGCCTTGACCGCAGTTCCACAGACGGCTGGTCATTGCTTATATCCTGCACCATAGGGGGTATAAGAGGTAACCCGGATTTTTTGCAAGAACTCAAGGCTATTTCCGCCGAAGCCCTTGAGGCGGTTAAAACAGTCAAGACAGATGAATGGGAGAAGATCCACCTCTATACCTA
>JAISWN010000196.1 GCA_031271075.1 Treponema sp. | reverse complement strand
CGGTTCATGCCAATGAAGAGAAAAACCCCGCATCGGGCTATCCATGACGCGAAAAGGAAAAGCTGTATCAAGGTTCTGCTTTTGATACCAGGGTTTTTGATCCACCAGCAAACCCCCTAAGGTCCCTCCGGCCCGCCTCTGGCGGCCAGAACCGCCGCGGAACTGGTTCCGATCCGGCTGGCCCCGGCTTCAATGAACGCAACCATCTGTTCCCGAGTTTTGATGCCCCCGGCGGCCTTGATCTTCACTTCCGGGCCGATATGGGCCTTAAAAAGCCGGATGTCCTCCGGAGCCGCGCCGGCGCTGCCGAAGCCGGTGGATGTTTTGATGTAATCCGCCCCGGAGCGGGTAACAATTTCACAGAGGCGGATCTTTTCATCCGCCGTAAGGTAACAGGTTTCCACAATGACCTTGAGGATACGCCCGGCGGCGGCCTTCCGCAGAAGCCGGATCTCCTCTTCCACCCAGTCGAAATGGCCGCTCTTTACATCGGCTATGTTGATCACCATATCAATTTCAGCGGCCCCGCTCAGGACGGCCCGCTCGGTTTCCAGAATCTTTGCCGCGGCGATCGAATAACCCAGGGGGAAACCGACAACCGTACAGATAGTGAGCCCGCCGCCGAATTCATCCTGGGCCGCTTTCACGTAACAGGGGGGGATACACACCGAGGCGGTATGCCAGTCCAGGGCTTCGCCGCAGAGCTTTAAAATATCCTGCCAGCCCGCCACGGGCTTTAGCAGGGTGTGATCGATACAGGCAAGGATTTCCGCATTCGTCATGATTACCCTTATAATACCCTGTCCGGCGGGTATGCGCAATGACCCGGAAAACCCGTGCCCCGGGCCGGATGGAGGTTCAGCCTTTAACCGGTAATCCCCGGCAGGGGTATGTGGTTAAGACTTACCACCGGTATCCCCTCAAATTCGGTCCACTGTGTTCCTTCGGTCAGGACGCAGCAAAAGGCTTCCAACCTGCATTGAACCAGGCCGATGACTTTCAGAAAGGTCTTCGCGGTTCCCCCGGTGGAAACCACGTCGTCCACCAGCACAACCCTTTTACCGTGCAGGTAATCAAGATCCGTCTGCTCCACCCAGTATTCCTGATCCCCCGAGGTGATCGAATCGCCCCGGAAGCTTATCGGATCCTGCATATAGCTTTTCCGGCTCTTTCTTAACACCACATACCGGTCATGCCGGAGGTTCCGCGCCAGCTCCTGGGTAAGGGCGATGGCCTTGGCCTCCGCGGTAACGAAGGCTTCAGGAGGCTTGTCGAGCCGCAGGTTCAACCGGTACAGCAGTTCCGAAGCCGTCTTTTTGCACCAGCCTGCCTTTCCCATCATGTTGAAGGAGTAAAAGGCGAAACCCGTGGCGGGATCCCGAACCAGGGGCAGATCAACAACCAAATCCGAGGTTAAGCGAACCGGATACGCCGGGGACCAATCACTCATCAGACAAGCCCGAAAAGGTTTCCCGTAATTTTTACGATGACCCCCGCCACCATGCCGATAAAGGCGTTGTTGGTAAGCATGGTAACACTGGCCGCCACAATGCCCTCCAGGGGAGATTCGGAAGCGGCCACCGCGTTCAGATTGGGAACCAGGGTAAGGGAAAACCCGATAATCAGGAGGAACCCCGCGATAGACTGGGAAGGAACATACCTGCCTATCTTGGTCATGAGGCCCGTAAGGAGCAGGGCCCCGGAGACGGCCATCATGGCAACTCCCGCCGCCACGGGCCAGGGCGCTCCGGCGGTTCCCGATATGATCGCCTCTATCGGCATGCCGCCCAGCAGTACCGACGGGATATCCGCCAGGGAATTGATGCAGGAAAGGGCGTTGAGTTTCGGTTCCACCCCGGCAATGGAGGCGGTGATGTTTCCGAAGGAAATATTGGAGCCGATGTTCAGGCAGATGAAACCCAGGCCGCCCATGACCGCGCCAAGGGTGAAGCGGGGCCTGATGAGCTTAAAATCCGCCCAGTATTCCTTTGTCCAGAATTTCCAGTTGGTAGACTCCGCCTCAATCCCCGCTTCTTTCGCCACATCCTCAAGGCTTACCCGCCGTTTCTGCAGGAGGCAGTAGTCAAGGGAGGAGAGAAAAACCGAGGCGGCGATGGTGTAGACCACGTCGTGGGAAAGTATCCACACGGCCACCGCGCTGAGTATCGAAATGACCCCGGTTCTGATCTCCTGCCTGGCCAGGGAAACGCCCACGCTTGCCAGGATCAGACCCACCCCGGCCATCATGCCGGAGATGACGGTGGTACCGGAGAATTCCACGATCCGGGAGAGGAGCCCCGTAACGCCCAGGAAGATCCCCACCGCCGAGGCTATGAGCAGGGCCGCGACCCGCACGTTGAGGTTCTTGATAAGCCCCGACATGGTGATAGTCTCCGCCTGGCCGGAAATGGGGACCACGGAGCCGGTAAGAAGGTTGCCGATAGCGCCCACAAAATAGGCAAGACCGGTCGGCTTGAGCTTATAGCCCAGGGACTGGGCGTAAAAAAGCTGGGTTGCCCCGTTCACCACCACAAAAAAGACCGCAAGCAGAAAGAGCCATATCGACAGGATCATGATCGTCTCCTTTTGAGGGAAGCATATCAAATTTCAGCGGCCCCGCTCAGGACGCGTCAAAAAAATTATACCGGCAGGGCCGGGGCAACAATAACCTGACAGTTGTCGCATATCCTTAAATCCTGTATGTCCCGGGGATCGGTGTTGCTGTCGACAATAACCACATCAATTTTTTCCAGGGGAGCTATCTGGGCAAAGGTTACCGTTCCTATCTTGCTACTGTCGCAAAGAAGGATAACATCTGAAGCCAGGGAAAGCAACTCCGCGGTGTCGGCGGCAAGATTAAAATCCGGCACCGTTGCGCCCATAGCGGCGTTCAGCCCGTTGCAGGAGAAAAAAGCCTTGTCTATGTTGATATTGGGCAGGGGAGTTCCATGGATATTAACATAGTGAAAACCCCGGCGGATAATTCCCCCCAGCATAAGGAGGGTGAAATCCGATTCCTGTTCCAGGAACCCGGCTATCCGTATA
Organism: Treponema sp.; assembly: GCA_031271075.1. Classification (GTDB taxonomy): domain Bacteria; phylum Spirochaetota; class Spirochaetia; order Treponematales; family Breznakiellaceae; genus JAISFT01. The sequence goes on along the minus strand of JAISWN010000196.1, from coordinate 12,920 downwards.
TCGTTAACCACTACCGTAAGCTTTTTCTTTCCCAGCAAGGACCGGGCCAGTTCCATGACACTGGTACCCGTGCAAAGGGCAATTACATCCCCGTTGTCTACCAGATCCGCGGCCTGCCGGGCTATAGCCGCCTTTTGAAGGTACATGTGGGACTGTTTATCCTCGGGAAGAGGCTCAAGGCTGACCTTTGAATTGGAGATCGCCCCCCCGTGGGTACGGGTTATCAGGTTTGCGTCTTTTAAATCCCGCAGATCGTTACGGATAGTGGAAGCGGAAACCCCGAAACAGGTACATAACTCCGGAACTACAATCTTTTTGTTTTTGTGGATAATTTCCAGGATCTGCCGTTTCCGCTCTTCCGCAAAGACCGGGCGTTTCTCTTCGTTTCTCTTCTCTTCATCCGCAACCATGCGCCGGATTATATTCGGGGATGGAAAAATAATCAAGAACAAAAAATAATAAACAACAAAAAATCTTATTGACAAGCGAAAATACCAGTATATAATAAGGGCAGCAGCAGGAAAAAATACAAAGTGACAGTATTTAATATATTTGCGGAGAATCAATGTTAAGCGGAAAAGAAAAGAAAATACTGAACCTTTTCGCCGCCCGGATACGGCTGGAAAGCGTCCTGAGCATGGCATCTTCCGGGGGAGGCCACGCGGGGGGGAGTCTTGTCCCTGGCGGAACTGGTAGCCGTCCTCTACGGCCGGATTCTCCGGTATAATCCGGCGGAGCCGGGGATGGAGGATCGGGACCGGGTAGTGCTTTCCAAAGGCCACTGCGGGCCGGCCTTGTACGCGGCCCTGGCTTTAAAGAATTTCTTTCCCCTGGAATGGCTTAAAACTCTAAACGCCAATGGAACCAGGCTTCCCGGCCATTGTAATATGCGCGAAACTCCGGGGATCGATATGAGTACCGGCTCCCTGGGCCAGGGCGCTTCCCTGGCGGCAGGCATTGCCCTGGGTATGAAGATAAAAAACCTCAGCGCCCGCGCCTACCTGATCCTGGGGGACGGTGAATGTGACGAAGGCCAGGTTTGGGAAATGGCCCTCTTCGCGGCCCAGCGCGGGCTGGACAACCTGGTCGGCTTTGTGGACTGGAACCATCAGCAGTTGGATGGGGATACCGACGCCGTCTGCTCCCTGGGGAGCCTGGAGGAAAAGTTCAAGGCCTTCGGCTGGCATGCGTGTACCGTTCCGGGCCACGATGTAGAAGCCATCTACGACGCTGTTCTTGAAACCCGGGAACAAAGGGAGAGGCCCTCCATGATCGTTCTGGACACCGTCAAGGGCAGGGGCTGGAGTCTTACCGAAGGAAAGCCGAATATTCACCACATTTCTATTTCGGCGGAACAGGCGGAAGAAGCCCGGAAAGAGATCGGCGGCCGTATTGACGCGCTGGCAAGGGAGTGTGAATGATCTTCAAAACCAGTCCCCGTTTACTGCGGGAGGCGAATTGCGGCATCCTTAGAACCCTGGCCCGCCAGGATCCCCGGATCGTGGTGCTGGACGCGGATTTAATGAACTCCTCGGGGTTTTCTGAATTTAAAAAGGAATTTCCCGGCAGGGCCTTTGACTGCGGCATACAGGAAGCGAATATGACCGGCGTGGCCGGAGGGCTCTCCTCTATGGGAATGATACCGGTAATCCATTCCTTCGCCAGTTTCGCGAGCCGCCGCATGACCGATCAGGTGTTTATGTCCGGCGTCTACGCCGGGCAAAACATAAAAATCCTGGGGACCGATCCCGGGGCGGCCAACGCGGCTAACGGCGGAACCCACATGGCCCTGGATGACACAGGAATTATGCGATCCCTGCCGGGCATTACGATTGTAAGCCCCAGTGACGAAGTCATGCTGGCCGGTATACTGCCCCAAATTATCTTTACCCCGGGGGTGTTCTATGTCCGGCTGGTAAGAAAGACCAATACCCTGATCTACGATTCCGGCGCATCTTTTACCCTTGGAAAAGCCCATACTGTCCGGGAAGGGAAGGATCTTACCATCTTTGCCGAAGGGGCGATCATGGTCCCCGAGGCGCTGCGGGCGGCGGAACTGCTGGAGCGGGAAGGGATCAGCGCCCGGGTGGTGGATATGTTTACCCTTAAACCCCTGGATTCAGGCGCGGTGCTTGCCGCCGCCCGGGAAACAGGCGCTGTCCTGACCGCGGAAAACCACAGTATCCTGAACGGCCTGGGTTCGGCAGTGGCGGAAGTTCTGGCTGAAAACCGCCTGGCCCTTCCCTTTTGCCGTATCGGTTTCAAGGATACCTGCGGGGAAAACGGATCCCTGGATTACATCATGGAAAAATACGGCATCGGCGCGGCCCATATCGCGGCGGCGGGGAAAAGGCTGGCGGCGGGGAAAAACCCATTGTTACAACTATGATTTGCCGGGGAATGGATTGTTCCAAGCCGCTTGGATTTTGGAACAATTTCAAATACAGAAAACTATTTTTTTGGAGGTCTTTATGAAAAGAGTATTCTTAGGATTGGCCCTGTGCTTCACCGTGTCAATGGCATGGGCCGGCGCCGCCAGGGAAAACACGGGGTCCGGAGGGGCCAGGGAACTGGTCATCTACGCAAGCGTAGACGAGGAAAACGCCCAGAAGATTATAGACGCCTTTACCGCCGATACGGGCATCAAGGTGCAGGCGGTACACCTTTCCTCCGGCCCGGCCCTAACCCGGATACAGGCCGAGGCGGGGCGTCCCCAGGCGGATGTGTGGCTCGGTGCCCCCAGCGATAATCACATTGCCGCCAAGGAGCAGGGCCTTACCATTTCGTACAAGGGGGCGGCCTTCGACCGTCTGGATGCGGTCTTCAAAGATGCCGAGGGATATTGGCGGTGTTTCTACATGAACCCCCTTTGCTTCGGGATCAACACCAACGCCCTTTCCAAAGCCGGCGCTCCGGTTCCCGGATCCTGGGCCGACCTTTTAAATCCGGTATACAAGGGCCTTATCCAGGCGCCCACTCCCCAAAGCGCGGGAACCGCCAAGGTAATGGTATATTCCCTGATTGAAATCATGGGGGAGGAAGCCGCCTATTCCTATATGGCGGCCCTGAACAAAAATATTCAGACCTATACCTCCTCCGGAACCGGGCCTTCCAAAGGGGTGGGGGTGGGAGACTGCGCCATAGGCATTCAGTTTACCCCGGCCTTTTTCAGCTTTATCGATCAGGGCTTCCCGGTGGAAGTGGTATTCCCCGCCGAAGGCGTGGGCTTCGAGGCCCCGGCGGTTTCCATCCTCAAGGGGGTAAAAAACCTGGAAGCCGCCCAGACCTTCGTGGACTGGCTGGTAAGCAAGAAAGGCCAGGATACCCTGAGTGCAAAAAACACCTTCTTCTATCCTGTTATCCCCGATGCCCAACTGGGCCGCGGTATGCCGCCTTTCAGCAGCCTGAAGGTAGTCTCCTACAATACGGCCTACTATGCGGAAAACACCACCCGCCTGGTGGACCGCTGGGTAAACCAGGTTCTAACCTCTAAATGAATTTTCCGGGCGGGAGCAAACACTTTTTTGCGGTTGTTGGCGAACCTTTGGTTCGACAGAAACTGAAGTTTCTGAACAACTCTACTGTTGTTCCTGCCCGGCGTATACAGGAGGCGGTATGAAAAAGACTTTTGGCGCGGGAACCTTGCGGGAATTTAAACGGCTCGCTAAAGATCCCCTTCTTCTCGCGGTAATCCTGCTGCTGCTCATCAGCCTTACCCTGTTTATTGTATATCCCCTTGTCAGAATCGGTATCGTCAGTTTCCGATCCCGGGAAGGTTTTTCCCTTGCCAATTTCAGGGAGGCTTTCAGCTTCTGGTATTACCGGAGAGCCCTGTGGAATTCCCTGCTTATGGGGGCGCTTACCGCCCTGTTGGGAACCCTGGTGGGCTTTGTGTTTGCCTATGCCCTGGTGCGGGCGAATATACCGGGAAAAAAATTTTTTAATATCATTGCTACCATTCCCATTATCAGCCCTCCCTTTATCGGCGCCCTGGCGATTATCATGCTTTTCGGCAATAACGGTCTTATCTCCTCTACCCTCCTGGGATTGCGACAGGCGAATATTTACGGTTTCAAGGGCCTCCTCTTCGCCCAGATCCTCACCTTTTTTCCCGTGGGGTACATTACCATGCGGGGAGTGCTGGAATCTATCAATCCCACTCTGGAAGACGCCGCCATGGATTTGGGGGGCAACCGGATTAAAATATTTTTAAAAGTTACCCTCCCCCTGGCAATACCGGGAATAGGGTCTTCCATCCTTATCCTGTTCGTGGAATCCCTTGCGGACTTCGGCAATCCTCTTATCCTGGCGGGAAGTAATTTCCCCATTCTTTCGGTCCAGGCTTACCTTGAAATTACCGGAATGTATAACCTTCCCAAGGGGGCGGCCCTGGCCTTCGTGCTTCTTGTCCCTTCGGTTACCGCCTATATGCTGGAAAAATACTGGGTCAGCAAGAAACAGTATATTACCGTTACAGGAAAACCAACCGGTTCCACCAATCAGGTTGTAAGTTCCGCTGCCCGGTGGGTTATCTTCTGCGTGGTCTCTCTTATGGCAGCCATGGTAATCCTGGTTTATATTACTATACTGTGGGGGGCTTTCGCCAAAACCTGGGGAAATGATAATTCCCTTACTTTCAATAATTTTCGCTATGTTTTCCGGGTAGGCTTCAGGGCGGTGCTGGATACTCTGGTTATTGCGGGCCTGTCCACCCCTGTAAGCGGCATCCTGGGCATGATAATAGCTTTTTTGGTGGTACGGAAACGTTTCATGGGTCGGAAGTACATGGAATTTGCCAGCATGCTCAGCTTCGCGGTTCCCGGCACGGTCATCGGCATAGGCTATATCCTCGCTTTTAATCAGCCGCCTGTCTACCTGACCGGAACCCTGGCCATTCTTCTCCTGAACTTTATTTTCCGCTACATCCCGGTGGGAATCCAGGGCGGCATCGCGGTGTTAAAGCAGATAGATCCCAGCATTGAGGAAGCGGCGGTAGATCTGGGTGCGGACAGCAATACTACCTTTAGAAAGATTACCCTGCCCCTGATGATTCCCGCGTTCTTTAGCGGGCTTATTTTCGCCTTTGTCCGGAGCATGACCGCCATCAGCGCGGCTATCTTTCTGGTATCCGCCCGGTGGAATTTTATGACCGTCCAGATCATGAGCCAGGTGGAAAGCGGGCGCATCGGGGCGGCGGCGGCTTTCAGCGTAATTCTGGTGGTTATCATTCTAACGGCCATGACACTTATCAGATTCATCCTCCGCCTTAAATACCGGACGACAAGTTCTATTCTTGCCCAATAAACCAGGAGCGTTCCATGAGTGTAGAATTAATTAACGTAACCAAGATCTTTACGGATCACGACAATAAGGACAGGGAATTCACCGCTGTAGATTCGGTAAATATTAAAATCAACGATGGTGAGATGGTTACTTTCCTGGGGCCTTCGGGCTGCGGGAAAACTACCACCCTGAGGATAATCAGCGGTTTTGAAACCCAGACCAGCGGGGACGTATACATCGCGGGAAAACTGGTGAACGACCTGCCGGCCAACAAGCGGGAACTTCCATGGTCTTCCAGTCTTACGCTATTTTTCCGCACCTTTCGGTCCGCCAGAACATCGGTTTCGGCCTGGAACTTAAGGGGATGAAAAAAGATGTGATTCGCGCGGAAACAAATAAAATAATGGAGATCATGGGCCTTGGCGCCCTGGGGAACCGGCAGCCCAGCCAGCTTTCCGGCGGGCAGCAGCAGCGGGTGGCCCTGGCCAGGGCCATCGTTAATAAACCTAAAGTCCTCCTTTTCGATGAACCTCTCTCCAATCTGGATGCCAAACTGCGGGAACAGATGCGTACCGAAATCCGGCGGATTCAGAAACAATTCGGCATTACCAGCATCTATGTTACCCACGACCAGAGCGAGGCCATGACGGTAAGCGACCGGATCATGGTCATGGACAAGGGGCATATCCGGCAGATCGGTACCCCTGTGGAGATCTATTCCCGGCCCCGGAACCACTTTGTGGCCGACTTTATCGGCAGGGCCAATTTTATCGAAGCCAGGGCCGCCCGGATCGGGGAAGACGGCGTAGAGATCCCCCTGGGGGGAATAAGCAGGGTCTATCCCAGTTGGGAGCGGGATATTAAAGCGGGGGATCAGGTCTATATTGTCATCCGCCCCGAAGGTTTGCGCCTCTCCCCGGGAAAGCAGGAGGATACTTTTTGCCGGGCCACAGTTTCCCAGGCAGTATACCTGGGAGCGACCATGGAATACGAACTGAGCTCCGAAGACCGGAAGGAACATATCCTTGCGGTCTCCCACAACCCCATTCTGGAAGGTTTTTACAAGGAAGGGGATACCCTGTCGGTTTCCTTCGATCCTCTCAGCGCCCATGTCATTAGGAACAGGGAGAGGGCTTAGCCTTTAAGCGCCTTCTTGTTTGGATTGTTGATTCACTGCTTTTCATAAACAGTTCTTTTTCCTATTCTGAGCTCACTGAGTCGGGCCGTTGTTTTTGAAGGAGGACTGCGAGTTCAGCAGGAAACATTCGACATAGTAGTTAGTATTGTCAGCGATGTCGGTCAAATCGTAAAGGCTTCCGCGCCAGTTGCCGTAACTGATGCCGTCAACTTTGAACACGTCACCGTTGTTCTCTTCGCCCGCTTGAGGTTCAAGGAGGTATGAGTTTCCATCAACTACCACCGAGTTAAAGGCGTGATGAATCGTATTCGATGTGAGGATGCGGGCGTCATATCCCTGGTCTTTCGCGTTCAGCCAGAATTTGATAGCGTAGTCCTCGCAATCTATCGAATTTTCGTCGGTGTATTGAACGCCTGTCCCGCCGTAGTCGATTTCGGCCGCGATTTTTGCGGCAATAACAGCGTTGATAAATTTTCTCTTTTCATAAGGAATATCTTTTGGCCGTGGGTAGCGGTATTTCGTTTTTTCCGTCGAAACCCAGTTCCCGCGCCAGTAGACTAAGCCGTCACTGCGGCGGACGCCATCCATATAGTGCCATTCACCATTTTTGTCCTGCCAACCGATGCCCGGCTTATAATCTTTAAAGCCATCAGGCAGCGGAAAAGGCGGCAGGGGGTTCTGACTCTTCGATCCGCTTCCGTTTTTTGGTTTATCAGGCGGTGTGGTTTTCGTTACAGGCACGGCCGCCGGGGCGCGTTTGGGTTTACCTTTGCGCGATGCCGGAGCGTTAAAAAGGAGCAAAATCAGAATGAAAATACCAACGCCAACCCCAATAAGGATTGGCATAGTCTTGTTTTCATCGTCAGACATAAGCTTTATTGTATCTTTACAGTTGTTGTACCGATACAGACACCTCCCAACCAGATCTCGATACGCCATGTTCCGGCGCCGCAAAGGCTTTTTGTGTCATCGCCTATACCCTTAAAATCTATCATGGTCGAATTAGAACCAATTAGCACCGTTTCTGTAAATGAAAATCCGGCAGGCACATCATTAAGCCCCCAAATGTTATTCTTCGGGTTAAATATTTTAACAAAAAATTCGATGTCCTGTTTCTCGGTTAATGGCGATTGGATAAAGGCACGTGGTTTGAGGAAGCGCATTTCACTCGCTTTCAGTTTATTTCCAGGCTGGTTAATCCAGTCATTGTTTTGTTTGCAATTTCCCACATATATATTATTAATCGTTACAATGTATTTGTTGATTAAGGCTTTCATCTGAACATTCGCGGATGAAAGCCGCTCATCCGCCGATACAATCTGTTTTTTTGTGCTGGCGAGGTTCTCATTTGCGGTTTTAAGCTGGTTTTGCATTAAACTGAGTTGGGCGTCTATAAATAGCTGTTTTACTTTAAAGCTGGCTTTATCCTCTTTGGCTTTTTCATCTTTCTTCTCAAGAGCCTGGGCTTTCTCTTCCAACTTCCGGTTTTTAGACTGTTCCGTTTGCAATAGCTCTTCCAGTTCCGCCGCGCGTTTTTCGGCAGCGATTGAGCGGGAATTCAATATTTCTACATAGCGTTTGTTTTCTTCGCTTATCACGGCATTATCTTTTTCAAGCGCCTGTATTCTGGCAATCAGCCCCGGTTGTTCATCCGGACCGGTTTTCGAGAGAAGCGGAAGGATATTTTTATATTCGTTCAATGTATTAAGCGCGCGATCTATCTCCATATATGTTTTATTTGAATCGACGGTCTCTGAATTCCTTGCAAAGGTCTCTTTTAGCTCCAATACTTCAGTAATACGCTTCCAAATGGAACCCCAGTTAGGGCGGACATAGTAGTCCTCTGTTAAGTCCCCATCATAAATCTTTTGTTTTAACTGTGCTATGGAGTATGGCCCTGACTCCTTATGATAAATGCTGATTTTGTATTGCGTATTCTGCCTGTTTTTCGCCTGTTCGGCCCGTGCTTCCGCCTCCAGCGCTAAAGCGTGTTTCTCGGCTTCAGTTTGACGCGCATTCAACATTGTTACAAAAAGTTTGTTCTGGGCGCTAAATGCGGCGTTGTCTTTTTCCAGCGCCAGTATTTTGACAATCAATTCCGCGTGACCATCTGGGCCGGTTTTCGAAATCAGCGGAAGAACCGATTTGTATTCCTGCAAAGTATTAAGAGCGCGCTCTATATCAATTAAAGAACTGTTTGAACCATCCACCAGTGTCCCCCTTCAAACAACCGTAAACGAGCCTTTCCCGGATATAAATCCTTTGTCGCTCATTATACAAGGCGAATCCACTTTTATCCGATTTTCGCCTTTTGCTTTATATGCGCCTGACTTGGTGTAGAGTTCTTCAAGCCTGCTTGCCAGATTAAGAGCGGCGGGATTTGGGAAAAGATATCTCCTTCCGTCTGTATCGGGTTCCCTGCTAACTACCCATTCGGCCTCAGGGTTGTTTGTGTCAATTTTGCCTGTCTGAGAGCTTTGAAGGCGGCCATTGTGGTTGGCATAGCTGAACAGGAATGGCAGTTTGTTAATACGCGGATTGCCAGACGCCCATGTGTTGAAAGCATTAATAATCTCTGCCGCCGTTTGCGTTTTCGGAGCCGGCGGCACGGAGGCCGGTTGGTTAACGTAAGAATTGCCTTGCCCTCTGTAGGGCGCTTCAGAAATGTTTACCTCTGTCCGCGGTTTTTGATTCCCGCCGGAAAGACCGCGGCTGCTTTGATTACCTGATATACCGGAGTCCATGTCCATTTTTGGTTTTTGCCCCAGATATGAATCCCAGTTTTGGTATTGAGACAGTGCGGCGCCGCTTGAATTCTTAGCCGGCGTTTCCGGCGTTTCCATCTTTGTTTGCCGAGTCTCAATCAAAGGTGATGGTGGCAATTTTGCTTTTAAATATACAATTTGCTCTTTCAATTCTCCAACTTTTCTATATTGTTGTTCCAGGTTATGCAGTTCATTGCATAATTTATCGATTTTACGCATATACTCAACCATTTCATGTGATACTACATTCTTTTTTTGTACACTTTTTATAGCAGACGTGTGATCATCGCTTACCCTTTGTGAGCCCTGAACCGCAGGTTTGCGGAAACCTAAAATACCCCAAAGAACCACCCCCATAAAAACCATACCGAAACCAAAAACCACCAAAGACCAAATTATAAACCGAGGAAACCCTAGTTCTATCGAATCGTTCTGTATGGGCATTGTTCCAATTTCATGCCGCGGCAATTCAAAAGAATTCCTGCTTCCGTTTACGCCGGTTTGGCCGCCCCTGCCGGTTTCCGTGGATGGGTTAAAATCCCAACCCTTATCGCTTCCCTCCTCCCGCGGCGAATCTTTGGTAATACTGTTTTTCTCATCCGTTACCTGCCCGCCCCTGCCGGTTTCCGTGGATGGGTTAAAATCCCAACCCTTATCGCTTCCCCCCTCCCGCGGCGAATCTTTGGTAATACTGTTTTTCTCATCTATTGCCTGCCCGCCCCTGCCGGTTTCTGTGAACAGGTCAAAATCCCCACCCTTATTGCCTCTCTCCTCCTGCGGCGAATCTTTGGTAATACTGTTTTTCTCATCTATTGCCTGCCCGCCCCTGCCGGTTTCTGTGGATGGGTTAAGATCGCCTCCCTCCTGCGCCTCCGGTATGGAAACGCAGAGGAGCGCAGCAAGCAGCAAAAAGGCAAACCTTTTCTTAAACATTTTGATTCTCCTTAAAATGAAGTTCTTTTTCGCTGTATTCGCTAAGGAGAACCTTCAGAGCAACGATAAACGGCGATTCAAAACGGGCATCGGAAATCCTTTGAGGATGCATGGTTTCACCAAACTTGTTGTCTATAACTGTTTTCAGATGCGCCTTGTTTTCTTCAAGCCAGCCCAAACCAATAACTTTGACATTCTTATAACCTTTCACATTTGAAGTATGGACTACTTTGTCAAAGAATTTGACAAACTCTTTCAGACTGTTCAGACCGCTGTCAAAACTTGCGGTCCAATTAGCCGGGCTTATGACAAAGTCTTCCCCCCGTGAGATAAAGTCATCAGCTTCACGTGGTTTGGGTTCATCCCCGTCTTTTTTAAAGGACACGTCTGCTCCCATATAGATTTCGGCGGGGAGTTCTTCGGCAGGGGCGTTTGAACCGTACAGCAAACCTTTCGCGGTTTCCATCTTTGCGAATTCTTTTGAAAATTTCGGCATTATTGTGAACGGAGCGCCGCTTTTCCCGCGGTAAAAGAGTTCAGGGATAAGTTTTTCTGTTTCCTTATGGACAGCGTCAGCGTCAATCCACTCGGTGAGTTTTGCTCCCCTTCCGGAAAGTCCAAAAACCATTTCCTTAGGCATAGGTGTTTCATTTTTTTTGAACAACGCGGCGATGATGTGAGCAAGATAAAAGCACAGACCGGAATACGCAATGGTAACATAGGTTGTAAAATCCCGGGATATGAGGTTTTTTTCCCAGAGACGTTTTTTGACTTCATCGGCATATTCCGAGAGTACAGCGCTCAACTGTGCGTCATTCATATGCAGAGAATGCTTGCCGCCGGAATCCTGACCTGAACCCCAGAAGTAGTTCAATCGGTAGATGGGATCCCCTTCCTTCTTAAGAACAGTGTCCAGTACTGCCGGGTCGGAGGAATTAAGCAGTTTTTTTAGCGGATTAACGAACATTTCGCCGGAAGCAAAGCGTACCGAAGACTGAAACAGATAGGTGACTTTTCCTGTCTCTTGGGACCAGACGGAAATATCGCTTGTGCCGCCGCCGATATCAACGCAAAGGTAAAGGGGTTGGTGTTCGCGTTCCTTCATAAAATACCTGGCCACCGCTTCACTTTCCGTGACAAAGCCGGCTTTTTCCTCAAACTTGACATCGATGCCGGTGCTTTCCTTTGACAACACTCCCGGCTTTGGCTTTTCCGTGTTTGTATCGCCCAGAAGTTCCTTAAGAATAAGCTCACGGAACCTTCCCTCATTATTAGGCGAAAGAGCCGTGGGATATGAACAAAACCAGTTTATTGTACCCACTCCCTGCCAGGCGGCGGCGAATGTCACATGCGTAAGGAGATGCCCCAAGTATTTGGTAGGAAGATCTGTGTCTCCATCCCACTTGAGGTCTGTCTTTACATTGTTATGCCGCCTTGCGCCCGCGGTAACGTCGGCTATCCTGTAGGTGTCCTCGTTTTGCCAGAATACCCGCCCACTTTGCGGGTTGAGTTCCTCCCAGGCTGTGATATAACCGGACTGCGCAAAACACCATTTATCAATGAAAAAATGTTCAAAATTACTCGTTACCGATCCGCAAATTTTTCGACTTTTAAATTCCTGGCCGATTTCTTTTCCCTCTATGACCGGCTCAGGCGGCTTATTTATACCTGTGTTATTCCAGGTATATTCAGTAAGAAGATGCAGAAATTCCGCCTTTTTGTCGTCGCCTTCCTTGTAAAATACAGTTGTGGAAGTGGTACCGAAGTCAAGAGCGGCATCCCACTTTTTGGCGCCCTGGTTTTTTTGCTGCGGTTTTTTAAGGAATACAAACCCGGCAAATTTATCGTTGGTTCCGGAGCTGAATTCCAGCTTCAAAGCGCTTGGAAGGCTGGAGGACTCCCCATAGCGTGTGTCAAACTCATCCGCCGAAAGGTCCGTTATTACCGGTTCTTTAAAAATAGTTTTGCCATCCTTAAAATATGGTTCAATCTTAAAGGCTCCGGGTATTTTTAACTCTTCGCAGTAATACTTGTATAGATGCCAGGTGTTCTTCTTGTCTTTACTGTTATCAAGAATTTCCGCATACGGCCACACTGCCAAAAGCGGAATGGCAGCCCTGTCAAATTCAGCCCATGTTCCCGGTTGGCCTTCCGCTCCCGCTTCCGCCTTGATGTAGTCCTTTGAGATGTTTATCACCGGTTGTCCGGGGGATACCGGTATCGAGAGGTTCAAGGTGACTTTCACTTTTTGGGACTTCTGATCCGGCGGGGTGATGGATAAACCGGCGCTTATCAAAGCGGGGTCGTCAACCATGCCCAGAAGCGTTTCGCTGACAGGCCAGATGACCTCATAATCCGGAAGCGGATAGCTTATACTGTGAAAAACCTCGCCGTTACCGGACTTTTTAATCAGCACAAGCGTATCAAGAAAAAGCTTGTTGACACTCCATTCGGCCGGCTGCGGTATCAGATTTGTAAACACTTCGCAGACACTGCCGGCCTTCGCGCCTTGATCAATCTCAACGCCCGCCTGTGGGGGGTTGTTCAACTCCCTTACGTATTGTGTCAGCTTCTTCTGTAAATCACTAACGAAGGCGCTTCCACTGTTCAGCCCGGTTAGAAATGATGAAACTCCCCCCAGTTCGTTACTTAGTGTGTTGACGAATAACCACAAACCATACCTGGCTTCGGCGTCATCTGACTGATCGGTTTTGGCAAAGTATTTTACAGGCGAGAGGAACTCGTTCTTATCAGGGTCAACCAGACCCGGCGCAATCCCGCGCAATTTTTTCCACGCCTCC
>JAISWN010000185.1 GCA_031271075.1 Treponema sp. | reverse complement strand
GAAAATCGGGGATCGTTCCGCTTCGGCTATTAAGAGCGGGGGAACCACCCGCCGGGCGGCCAAGATGGTTACCCTGGACGCGGATCACCCGGACGTGGAAAAGTACGTGAACTGGAAGGCCCAGGAGGAGCACAAGGTCGCCTCCATGGTTACCGGTTCGGCCATTGTAAAAAAGCACCTGGAGGCGGTTAAGAAGGCCCTGGCTGCCTTCCGGGGCCCCGAGGCGGACAAGTTCAGCGCCGGGAAGAACCACGAACTGGCCCTGGCCCTGCGGAACGCCCTGGGGGACAAAATCCCCCCCGCCTACCTCTACCAGTTCCTCCGGCGGCTCGAACAGGGGGACGAGGATCTGGACCCCGCGGTGTTCTCTACCGCCTGGGACGACGAGGCCTACAATACCGTTTCCGGCCAGTCCAGCAACAACAGCCTCCGGGTAAGCGACGATTTCCTCCAGGCGGTGCTGGAAGACGGGGACTGGCCGTTGACCGGCCGGGTAGCGGGGGAAACGATCAAAACCATCCGGGCCCGGTATCTCTGGGATCAGGTGGCCCGTTCGGCCTGGGCCTGCGCGGATCCGGGGCTCCAGTACCACACGACGATCAACGACTGGCACACCTGTCCCCGGGGGGGGGAGATCCGGGCCTCCAACCCCTGTTCGGAGTACATGTTCCTGGACGACACGGCCTGTAACCTGGCCTCGATAAACCTGGCCCTTTTCTACGACAAGAAGACCCGTACTTTCGATGTGGCGGGTTACCTCCACGCCATCCGGATCTGGACGACGATCCTGGAAATTTCGGTGGTGATGGCCCAGTTCCCTTCCCCCCGGATAGCCGAGTTGTCCTACGAGTACCGTACCCTGGGCTTGGGTTACGCCAACCTGGGGACGCTCCTGATGATCATGGGTTTGGCCTATGATTCCGATGAAGGCCGCTCGGTGGCCGGGGCCCTTTCGGCCATACTGACCGGCGAAGCCTACGCCCAGTCCGCCCGGATGGCGGCTAGTCTGGGGCCCTTTGCCCGGTATGCCGAAAACCGGGAAGAGATGCTCCGGGTGATCCGTAACCACCGCCGGGCCGCGGGGAACGCCCAGGCCCGGGAATACGAGGGCCTCCACACCCCTCCCAGGGGGATATCCCCCGAGGCCTGCCCTGCCTACCTCCTGGACGCGGCGAAGCAGGCCTGGGACGAGGCTCTGTACCTGGGGGAGGCCCAGGGTTTCCGGAACGCCCAGGTAAGCGCCATCGCCCCTACCGGGACTATCGGCCTCCTGATGGATTGCGATACCACCGGGGTGGAACCCGATTTCGCCCTGGTGAAATTCAAAAAACTGGCCGGCGGCGGTTACTTCAAGATCATCAACCAGTCCGTCCCTCCCGCTCTGGAAGCCCTGGGTTACGACGGAGCGGCCATTGACGAGATCATCTCCTACGCCACCGGCAGGAAGACCCTGGAAGGGGGGGAGAATCCCATCGGCCACAAGGCCCTGGCGGCCAAAGGTTTCACCCCCCAGGCCCTGGCGGCGGTGGAAGACGCGGTAAAGACCAGCCTTAACCTGGAGGGGATCTTTAATCCCTGGATACTGGGACGGGAATTTGTTGAGGAAACCCTGGGTATCCCCGAATCCACCTGGTCTCTGCCGGGTTTCAGCCTTCTTAAGCATCTGGGTTTTTCCGGGGAGGATATCGAAAAGGCGGAACTCTACGCCTGCGGCGCTATGGGGCTTGAGGGCGCGCCGGGGCTGAAAAAGGAACACTACCCGGTCTTTGACACCGCCACCCCCTCGGGAAAAAACGGGCGGCGATCCATTCCCTGGGCCGCCCATATCGGCATGATGGCGGCGGTGCAGCCCTTCGTTTCCGGGGCCATCAGCAAGACCATCAACATGCCCAACAGCTCCGGGTACGAGGATGTGAAAGGGGCCTACATGCTGGCCTGGAAAAGCGCCCTCAAGGCGGTCGCCCTGTACCGGGACGGCTCCAAACTGTCCCAGCCCCTCTCTTCCTTCGCCCCGGGCTCAGACCCCCTGGCGGACACGATCCTGGGGGTGGAAAGGGCCATGGCAAACGCCGGGTCCTCCGGCGGGGGCCGGGCAGGCTGGAACGAACTCCGGGGCCTCAGGAAACCCCTGCCCAACCGCCGTTCGGGCTACACCCAAAAGGCCAAGATCGGGGGCCACTCGATCTTTATCCGGACCGGCGAGTACGAGGAGGGGAGCCTGGGAGAGATCTTCCTGGACATGCACAAGGAGGGCGCCGCCTTCCGGAGCCTCCTCAACAGCTTCGCCATTGCCGTCTCCCTGGGACTCCAGTACGGGGTTCCCCTGGAAGAGTACGTGGACGCCTTTACCTTCAGCCGCTTCGAGCCCAACGGCACGGTCCAGGGCCACGATTACGTGAAGATGTCCACCAGCGTCATCGACTTCATCTTCCGGGATCTGGCGATCAGCTACCTGAAACGGACCGACCTGGGCCAGGTTAAGCCCGACGACCTCCTCTCCACCGCTACCGGGGACGAGGGGAACGAGGCGGAGATTCGGCCCGGCAAGGTGAAACCCGCAGCCGGATTCAAACCCCACGGCCACAGCCGCGAAGGGCAGGGCCGGGAGGGGCACGCCGGGGCCGGCAACACGGAACCCTTTTCGGGGCTCAAGGCCCGGACAGCCTCCCAGGTGCTAAGCCCCCCGGCTCAAACCGAGGCCGCCAGGATAGTCCAGGCCCGGATCAAAGGCTACGAGGGAGACCCCTGCCCCGTCTGCGGCTCCTTTACCCTGGTGCGGAACGGAACCTGTATGAAATGCGATACCTGCGGCGGAACCACCGGGTGCAGTTGAGAACCCTTGCCTAACCGCTACTACGGCTCCTTTGCCCCGGGCCTCCAAAATTTCATCGCCGAAATCCTGGGGGAAGGGTTGCCCGGCCTGAAGATAGTAAGGCTTCTTGATGGGGCCGTGATCTTCGAAACCGCGGCGAGTTACGACCGGCTGAATTTTTTCTGCTTCAACAACATCTTCCAGGTAATTGACATGCGGGACTGCCGCCGGGCCGCGGATCGGGAGTCCTGGATCGGCGGGGCCCTTTCCCGGGGGAGGGGGAGCCCGGTGATCGGGGAAAACAGCCGGAAGATACGATCCTTCAGGGTGATCTTTTCCCGGGAGAATGTCCCCACTCCCCTCAGCGGGAAGCTGCGGAACCAGGCGGAGAACCGTATCGCCCGGGAATCGGGCCTCCGGGTCAACCGGAGCCTCCCGGACACGGAATTCTGGTTCCTCTTCCGGCGGGAAGGCGGCGAAGGGAGGGACGGCCCCGGCGAAGCCCCCCATGCCGGCGGAACCGGGCCGGGGCTGGGGCTTTTTATGAAGCGCCTTACCCGGCATCCCTCCTTCGACAAAAGCCTCCACAAGGGGGAACTGCCCCCGCCAATCGCCTGGACCCTCTGCCGGCTCTCCAATCCCAAGGCGGGGGAACGGGTCGCCGACCCCTTCTGCGGCTACGGCGCCATCCCCCAAGCCCGGCTCCGCCATTTTCCGCCGGGGGAATTTTTCGCCTCCGACATCGACAGCCGGGCCCTTACCCTGAGCCGGGAAAAATTCGGGGGAAAGCCGCCGCCTCACTGTCACTTTGACCGGATAGACGCGGGGCAGCTTAACCGGATCATCCCTCCGGCCAGCCTGGACGCCATCATCACCGATCCGCCCTGGGGTTTCCACGAAAAACTCCCCTGCCCCCCGGAGGAATTCTACACCCCCTTCCTTGCCGTTTTCGCCGGCCTCCTCAAAGACGGCGGCGCCGGGGTGTTCCTCTGCGGCCGGGGGGAAGAGTTCAGGGCCGCCGGGGAAAAGACCGGCTTTACCCTTACCCGGAACATCCCCATCCTGCTTTCCGGAAAAAAGGCGGAGATCTTTGTGCTGAGAAAAGGGGCCACGGGCCAGCAGCCCTCGGTTTAACTGTTCTCAGTTTAACTGTCCTCGGTTTAACCGTTCTCAGCTTAACTGTTTCCCCCTTTCACGGGCTTTCGTGACGCAATGCAAACCGTGGTTAAATGTTAAATGGCTGTTAAATTGCCGCCGTTCCTCCCCTGCCATTTGACATTTTTCTGTTTTGCATTTATACCATTGTTTATGGAGAAAGAAATGAAAAAGTCTGTTCTGTTTGTTTTTGCGCCGGTTATTGCTGTCCTGTCCGTAGTGCTTTCCTGCGGCGGGGGAAGTTCCCAGACGGCGCCCGGAGGGACGGCGGCGGAGGCTCCTCCGCAGGTGTCCCAGTCAACCCTGCAAACCATCAAAAACCGGGGCTATATCATAGCCGGAGTTAACGCGACCAATCAGGGATTCGCCTTCCTTGAATCCGACGGGAGCTACAAGGGCTTTGAGATTGAACTGGCCAAAGCTCTCAGCGCGGCGGTTTTCGGAGTTCCCGACAAACTTGAATTCCGTCCTCTTACTTCGGCGGAGCGGTTTGTGGCCCTCCAGAGCGGAGAAATCGACGTACTCATCAGAACCGCCACAATCAACATCACCAGGGATACCCAGCTTGGCCTTGATTTTACCACTCCCTATTTTTACGACGGCCAGACCTTTATCGTCCGGGCGGACGCCGGGGTCAACAGGCTTGAGGACCTCAAGGGATCGTCCATCGCGGTTATTACCGGAAGCACCACCGAAACCAACCTGGCGGCGGTAATGGCGAGCCGGAGTATCAGCTACCAGCCGGTAACCTACAAAGATTTTGAAGAGGTAAAGAACGCCCTTATTTCCGGCCGGGTTGACGCTATCTCGGCGGACAAATCCGCGGCGGTAGTGTTCCTGGAGCAGTACGGCGCCGGAGGCTATAAGGGCCTTGAGGAAACCATCAGCAAGGAACCCCTGGGGATGGCGGTGCGCCACGGGGACAACAACTGGAAAGACATTGTGCAATGGACCCTCTTCGCCCTCTTTTTTGGGGATGAGCACAACATCACCAGCGCCAACATCGATCAGGTGAAGGATACCGCAACCAACCCGGAAATCAAAAAATTCTTGGGTATCGGCCTTGAACACGGCGCTATGCTGGGGCTTGCCAACGATTGGGCGTACCAGGTGATCAAACAGGCGGGGAATTACGGCGAGATATTTGACCGGACCCTGGGAATTCCCATGCACGTTACCAGAGGGTTCAACAAGCCCTGGACCCAGGGCGGTTTGTTTTACGCCAACCCCTTCAACTAAATTTGGTTAAAGGAAAATTGCTATCCTGGATTATCTCCTTCGGGTTTGATACCAGGAAGCGGCTTATAGCGGGGCAATTTATTTTTGCCCTGGTGGTGATCTATTTTTTTTCGCTGGCCGCGGGGAATGTAATGGCTTCCCTGAACCGGATCAATATGGTTCCTTCGTTCCGTTTTTTGAGAATGGAAAGCCATATTGATATCGGGGAAGCCCTGATTCCCATGGATAATTCTTCCTCAAACTGGAGGGTGTTCTACGCGGGTTTCCTGAATACCATTTCCGTTTCATTTCTGGTTATTTTCTTTTCTACCCTTCTGGGGCTGGCCGTCGGCCTTTGCAGGCTTTCCTCCAACTGGCTGGTGGAAAAGAGCGCCCGGCTGTACATCGAAATAATCCGCAATATCCCCCTGATGCTCCTCCTCCTGATCTGGTACCGGGCCTTTTTCATGCGCCTTCCGGACATACGGAACGCCCTGATGTGGGAAGCCGGGACGCCGGTTCCGGGAGAGCGGGCCCTGCATTTTTCCCTTTCCAACCGGGGTTTAAGCATGACATGGCTCCGGCCAAGTGAACACATCGCCCCCTGGCTCTACTGCCTTGCGGCGGCCGCGGTCTTTGCCCTGGGCCTGTGGGTTTTCCTTCTCTACCGGGAACATAAAACGGGAAGGGAACAGCGCCGCCTCCTGTATCCCCTGCTCCTCTTTATGGCCCTGGGCCTTCTTTCCTACGCGGTCCTCCCCCATGCCCCCCTGCAAAAAGACGTGCCCGTTATGGGAAGATTCAATATCAGCGGAGGGCTTCATGTTTCGGCGGAGTGGTTCAGCCTTTTTTCAGGGCTGATCCTCTATACCTCAGCCTTTATCGCGGAAATCTTCCGGGCGGGAATCCAGGGCATCCCCAAGGGGCAGATAGAAGCGGCCCGTTCCCTGGGCCTCCGCCGGAGGGAGGTAATACGCCTGGTGGTTATTCCCCAGGCCAAGGTGGTGATCATCCCGCCCCTTACCAGCCAGTACCTGGGGGTCGCTAAGAACACCTCCCTGGGGATAGCCATCGGATTCCCGGACCTTTTTTCCCTCTCCGGCACGATCATCAACCAGACCGGCCGGGCTCTGGAGATGATCCTCCTGGCCATGGGGGTTTATCTGGCCCTGAGCCTCCTCACCAGCCTGGTGATGAATATCTACAACAAACAGGTTCAAATTAGGGAGCGTTAGGATATGAAAGCCCCCGATCCCTTTAAATCTCAGGCGGAGATGAAATACCCCCTGCTCTTCTGGCTGAGAAAAAATCTTTTTTCTTCAGGCGGAAATTCCTTTCTCACCGTGGTCTTCCTCTTCCTTATCTTCCTCCTGGTTCGGGACGGCATCGTCCCCCTCTTCTCCTGGGACTGGACGGTTATCACGGTGAATCTACAGTTGATCCTGGTGGGGGGCTATCCTTCGGGGCAGCTCTGGCGGCTTTGGCTCTGTATCGGTTATATGGCCTTTTTCGCGGGATTCTCCTTTGGCATAGCCCGCCGGGCGCCCCACCCGGTCATGTACGGCGTTGCGGCCCTCCTGGTGATCCTGGGCTGCCTTAAATTTAAGCCGGTAAACCGGGGCGGCATGATTGGCGCGGCGCTGGCCTTGTTCTTCGGGTTCTTTGTTTCCCGCTTTCTCAGCCGGAGGCGGAGGATCGCCACTGTCATAGGGGGCTGGATTCTGTTTCTCCCCCTGGCTTTCTGCCTGGTCCGGGGCTTTGGCGGTTTTATGCCGGTGGTAAAAACCGGCTCCTGGGGAGGATTGCTCCTCTCCCTGCTGATTAGCCTAACCTGTATAGCGTCGGCCCTCCCCCTGGGGCTCTTTCTGGCTTTGGGAAGAAGGAGCAGGCTCCCGGCGGTAAAAAGCCTCTGCATATTTTTTATCGAAATTGTCCGGGGAGTGCCCCTGGTAACCATTCTCTTTGTGGGTTACCTGATTTTGCCCATGGCCCTGCCCCAGTGGCTTTCGCCTTCGGTATTCGTCCGCGCCCTGGCGGGAATCGTGATGTTTCACAGCGCCTACATGGCCGAAGCCTTCCGGGGCGGTTTGCAGGGAATCGGCAGAACCCAGTATGAGGCGGCGGCAAGTTTGAATTTGTCGCCCTCAAAAACCATGGCCCTGGTTATTCTGCCTCAGGTCTTCAAGCGGATGATCCCGGTACTGGTCAATTCGTTTACCTCGGCCCTGAAAGACACCAGCCTTATCAGCATCATCGGGATGCTTGACATGATAGGCATAGGCAGTTCCATTGTAAGCAACCCCAAATTCATCACCGGAAGCCCCCAGATTTTATTCTTTGAGGGGGTCATCTATTTTATCCTGTGTTTCAGCATATCAAAATCCAGCTCAAGCCTGGAAAAGAAGCTGGGAGTCGCCGCCGGCATTATCGGCAATATCAAATAGGGGTTAAATCGTATGGACGAAAAAGGCAAAAACGCCAAGGCGGATTATATTGTTTTCAAAGATGTTCACAAATGGTACACCCCGGAATTCGAGGTTTTAAAGGGCATTAACCACCGGATAAGAAGGGGGGAAGTTTCGGTGATCATCGGACCTTCGGGGAGCGGGAAATCGACGTTTATCAGGACCATCAACGCCCTGGAAGAATACCAGCAGGGGGAGATTATCGTGGACGGCATCCCCCTGGATCACAACATCAAGCACATTAACGCCGTTAAGAACAAGAGCGGCATGGTGTTTCAGCAGTTCAATCTTTTCCCCCACCTTACCATCCTCCACAATATCACCCTGGCGCCTGTCTGGGTCTTAAGGATGCGCAAGGACGAAGCGGAGGCCAGGGCCATGGAACTCCTCGCCCGGGTGGGGGTGCAGGATCACGCCCTGAAATATCCCAACCAGTTATCCGGCGGGGAACAGCAGCGGGTAGCCATAGCCCGGTCCCTGGCCATGAACCCGGAGATCATGCTTTTTGACGAACCCACCAGCGCTCTGGACGCGGAGATGATCAAGGAAGTGCTGGATGTGATGAGCGAACTGGCGGACAGGAATATGACCCTCCTCGTGGTAACCCATGAACTGGGTTTTGCGAAGGCTGTGGCAGATACCATTATCTTCTTCGAGGACGGAAAGATTTTGGAGACTTCCCCGCCGGATGAGTTTTTTAACAACCCCCAACACGAACGGACCAGGGCTTTTCTTTCGCAGATTCTGCGGCATTAGGGTAGCATTCTATTTAGACACATAAAAATTTCGGAGATGATCCACAAAGTATGATGGGTTGTCAAACGAAGCCATAGTTGATGTAAAAGAAAGTCATATTAAATGCTTTCCAGTGGTAGAATAGTTTCTTGGAAAAACAACAAGTCCTGC
>JAISWN010000164.1 GCA_031271075.1 Treponema sp. | reverse complement strand
GGATGCTCCAGGAGGCGGTGGACGCCCTGTTCGACAACTCCAAGAAGAAGCGGGTAGTGAAGGGCGCCTCGAACCGGCCCCTCAAATCCATCAGCGACATGCTCAAGGGCAAGCAGGGCCGGTTCCGGCAGAACCTGCTGGGTAAGCGGGTGGACTATTCCGGCCGCAGCGTTATCACCGTGGGGCCGGATCTTAAAATGTGGCAGTGCGGGCTTCCCACCAAGATGGCCCTGGAACTCTTCAAACCCTTCATCATGAAGAAACTGGTGGACAAGGATGTGGTCTACAACATCAAGAAGGCCAAGATACTGGTGGAGCAGGAAACTCCCGAGGTCTTTGCCATCCTGGACGAGGTGGTCAAGGAGCATCCGGTATTGTTGAACCGGGCGCCGACCCTGCACCGTCTGGGTATCCAGGCTTTTGAACCCGTTCTGGTGGAGGGGAAGGCCATCAAGCTTCATCCCCTGGTGTGTCACGCCTTTAACGCCGACTTTGACGGCGATCAGATGGCTGTCCATGTGCCCCTGACCCAGGCGGCCCAGATGGAATGCTGGACTTTGATGCTCAGCGTCCGGAACCTTCTTAACCCTGCCAACGGCAAGACCATTGTGTTCCCCTCCCAGGACATGGTTCTGGGGATCAACTTCCTTACCCGGGCAAAACCCAAGGCCAGGGGCCAGGGCAGGCGTTACCACACGGTGGAGGAAGTTCTCATGGCGGTGGAGGCCAAATCCCTTGACTGGGAGGCGTCGATATGGGCGCGGCCCTCAAAGTTCCCTGTCTGGGATAAGGCGGGTCACGTGGGCAAGGCCGGTGAAGACGGGCTTGTGGAGACTACCGCCGGGAGGCTGGTGTTTAACGAGGAACTGCCGGCAGATATTCCTTTCATCAACTACGAGCTGAAGGACAAGGAACTGCGGAGCCTTATCGAGTATATCTTCAACGAGAAGGGTTCCTGGACCACCGTAAAGATGCTGGATGCCATCAAAGCCACCGGTTACAAGTACGCCACGATCTTCGGCGCTACCATCGGGGTTGACGACATTGTGGTTCCCAAGGAAAAGGCCGAGATGATCGACAAGGCCAACAAGGAAGTCGAAGGCATCCAGAAGCAGTACCGCCAGGGCACCATCACCCAGGACGAGCGCTACAACCGGGTTGTTGAAGTGTGGAACCGGACCAACGACGAGCTGACGGCCATAATGATGAAGACCCTGGAGACGGATCGGGACGGCTTCAACTCCATCTACATGATGGCCAACTCCGGCGCCCGGGGAAGCCGCAACCAGATCCGCCAGCTTGCGGGTATGCGGGGCCTTATGGCCAAACCTTCCGGGGAGATCATCGATCTGCCCATCCGCTCCAACTTCAAGGAAGGGCTTTCGGTTATCGAATTCTTTATCTCCACCAACGGCGCCCGGAAGGGTCTTGCAGATACGGCCCTCAAGACCGCCGAGGCGGGTTACCTGACCCGGCGCTTGGTGGATATAGCCCAGGATGTGGTAGTCAACGAGGACGACTGCGGCACGATCAACGGTATCTCCTACTCGGCCATCAAGGACGGAGAGGATATCGTGGAGCCCCTGAGCGACCGCATCGTGGGCCGCTATACCCTGGAACGGGTCAAGCATCCCATTACCGGGGAACTGATCGTCGATGTAAACGAGGAAATTACCGAGGAGATCGCCGCGGCCGTTGAAGCCGCCGGCATAGAGACCGTGCGGATCCGTACCGTGCTTACCTGCGAGGCGGAACACGGGGTCTGCCGCAAGTGCTACGGCCGGAACCTGGCTACCAACCGTTCGGTGGACATCGGCGAGGCGGTGGGGACCATCGCGGCCCAGTCTATCGGGCAGCCGGGAACCCAGTTGACCATGCGGACCTTCCATATCGGGGGGGTTGCCACCAAGATAAGCGAAGAAAACCGTATCTTCCTGAAATACCCGGTGTATATCCGGGAGGTAATCGGCGCCCATGTGGAGCTTGCCGATACCCACGCGTCCGGCGGAACCCGCTGGCTTTTTACCCGTAAAGGCTACGCGGTGGTTAACAAGGTGATGAAAGACTACAAGCTTGAAGCGGGGGATGAACTTTTGGCGGAGGACGGCAAACGGATCATCCGGGGCGAGTCCATCATCAGGCGAGGAACGGAGGAGATCCGTTCCCCGGAAATTGCCTACGCCATGGTATTGGGAAACCCGGAGGAACGGACCCTCTACCTTATCGGGCAGGATCAGAAGATTGAAATCCGCAACGGTTCGGATTTTTTGATGAAGAAAGGCGAAGTGGCGCCGGCGGAAAAAACCATCGCCACTTTCGATCCCTTCTCCGACCCGATAATTGCCGAGGTTTCCGGCTACGTCAACTTCGAGGACATCATCCAGGGGACAACTTTGAAGGAGGAGATCGACGACCAGACCGGAAACATCGAGAAGCGGATCACCGAATTCCAACTGGAGAGCAAACAGCCCCGGATCATCATTACCGATGAGAGCGGGGCTGAAATCGCCTCCTACTTCCTCCCCGGAGGCGCCTATATCCAGGTTGACGAATTCGAGCTTGACGCTAAAGGCAACCCGGCCCTTGACGGGGAGGGGAAACCGCTACGGACCAGGATCAACGCCGGCCGGACCATCGCCAAGACCCTGAAAGAATCGGCCAAAGCCATGGATATTACCTCGGGCCTTCCCCGGGTAAGCGAGCTTTTCGAGGCCCGCAAGCCCAAGAGCCCCACCGTTCTTGCCCAGGTTTCCGGAACCGTTTACTTCCGGGGTATTGTCAAGGGCAAGCGGGTGGTTACCGTGGAAGACGCCTTCGGGAAGGAGTACAAACACCTTATCCCCATGACCAAACGGCTTTTGGTCCGGGACGGCGATACCGTCGAAGCCGGTGAGCCTCTCTGCATGGGGGCCGTAAACCCCCACGATGTTCTCCATATCCAGGGGGAAGCGATGCTGCAACGTTACCTGATGGACGAGATCCAGCAGGTTTACCGGCTCCAGGGGGTGTCCATCAACGACAAGCACATCGGCGTTATTATCCGCCAGATGATGCGGAAGGTGGAGATTGTCGCCGTGGGGGATACCCGTTTCATTTATGGCCAGATGGTGGATAAGTACCGTTTCCATGAGGAGAACAACCGGGTTATGGCCGAAGGCG
Source organism: Treponema sp. (assembly GCA_031271075.1). GTDB lineage: Bacteria > Spirochaetota > Spirochaetia > Treponematales > Breznakiellaceae > JAISFT01. Next base: position 4,635 of record JAISWN010000164.1, on the reverse strand, counting down.
GTCAGCCCGCGGTAGCCCGGCCCATGTTCCAGGGGATCACCAAAGCCTCCCTCAACATCGACTCCTTCCTCTCGGCGGCGAGTTTCCAGGAAACTACCCGGGTACTCACCAACGCCGCCATAGCGGGAAGTACCGACAACCTCCGGGGGCTCAAGGAGAATATCATCATCGGCCACCCGATTCCGGCGGGAACCGGCATGAAGCGTTACCGGGGGGTTAAGCTCTTTGACGAGGACAGCCAGGATCTGGATATTCAGATGCAGGAAGTGCTGGAGCAGCGGAAGCTGGAGGCGGTGGCTGAGTCTGACGAAGAGGAATTTGCCGTGGAGGAAAATGAGGAATAGGGTTGTCCGGGGTGTGTGCCCGCATACAATCCAGACCTTACGGAAGAACGAAGGAGTCGCCCAAAGACATCATCGAGATAAGGTTTTATCCCTTCTGCGCCTTCTTCGCATCTTAGCGGTTGAATTTCCTGTATTTGCGGGTCAAGTTTAGACCTTGGCGGGGGTAGTTCGAAATAAAACCTTGGTTTTTCCGGGTGTAGTCCTACCCCAGCATGTCCCAGAGGATACGCCCAAAGAGCAGTACCAGTACGGCCAGGATAAAGTACCGGATCACTTTCGCCCCTCTCCTGATGGCCAGTCCCGATCCCAGATAGCTGCCCAGAATGCTGAAGAGGCCGGCGCAGAGCCCCAAAGGCGCGATAACCCGACGGTTCAGCAGAAATACTGCCAGGGCCCCAAGGTTACTGGCCATGTTGACGAACTTGGCGTTTCCCGAGGCGGTACGGGGATCCAGCCTTAGCAGCCCTGTGTAGAGAAGGATGAGGAAGGTTCCCGTGCCCGGGCCGAAGAAACCGTCGTAAGCCCCGATGAAAAACGAGATAAGGATCGAGAGTACCAGCGCCCGGCAACGGGACAGGCCGGCCGGCTTCAGATCGAATCGTTTGTTCCTCAAGGCATAGAAGGCCGTTACCGGGAGAACCGCCAGGAGCAGCCTCTCCAGCCATTTTTCGTCCACCAGCAGGGTAAGGGAGCTTCCCAGGGCCGAGCCGGTCAAAGAGGCGGCTATCGAGGGAAGGCAGAGGAAAAGATCCGCAAAACGGTTCCGGTAATACCGGATGGAAGCGGTTACCGATCCCATGCTGGAGGAAAGCTTGTTGGTTCCCAGGGCAAAGTGCATGGGGATTCCCGCCAGGAGATAGGCGGGAAGGGAGACAAGCCCGCCGCCGCCGGCAATCGAATCCACAAAACCCGCCAGGAATGTCATGGGGCAGATGATCAGGAACGCGGTGACGCTAAGCTCCATGGTCCCCAGCCTCTGAATCCGGGGCTTCCCGGGCGGCCCGCCGGATCTCCGCCAGGGTCCGGTTCAGGATGGCCAGGAAGGGGTCTATCTCCGTCCGTACCCGTTTGAGGAAAACAATGTCCGCCCCGGAAGGTCTCCTGCCCCCGGTTCCGGCGCAGTCCGGAAAATGGGCCCAGAGGTAATCGCAGTAATCCAGCAGCCGGTCAAGTTCCCCGGTTTCGGCGGGGCCCTTTCCGCTAAGCAGATCCCGCAGCCGCGACAGGTTTTCTGTTTCCCCGGAGACAAAACGCTCCAGCGTCCCGATCCCGGACGCCTTGATGCCGGGCGCCTTGGCATCCGCCTTTTCAGCGCGGAAGCTCTGTCCTCCTCCCGAGTTCCTCTCCGCCAGGGCCGCCAGGGCCTGGCCGAGGCTGAGAACCCGCAGCCCCAGGGGGAGTCCCGGTCCGTGGATGTCCCAAAGCCGTTCCTCCCCGGCGAATTCCCGTTCAAAGAGATCGCGGTAGCCTTTCATGGCAGGATCGCTGCGTACCCGGAAGCCCGCTTTTGACACCGCCCCAAGGCTTGCCTCCCGGAAAGCCGCCGCGGCGTTAAGGACGCCGGTAAAACGGTTCTGCCTCCTCAGCTTTTCCCGGTGCCCCGGACTGGATCGGGCATGGTAACTGTCCAGGGTAAAGGAAAAGTCAATGCCCCCGGTTATTACCGCGCCGCCGCCAAGCCGCAGGGCCGCGGCCACCGCGGTAAGGCCCACCGAACCCAGGGGGATAAAAACCTCCGGGATCAGCCCCGCCGCTTCGAGCCTTTTGAAGAAGTTCATTTCAGTCCAGGGGGTAAAGAAAAAAAAACTCCGTCCCCCCAGGGTTTCCGCAGTGGCAGGGAGGGCGGAAAGATCCATGGCCACCGGAACCTCCCAATCGCCCAGGCCCACAAAGTCCCGCAGATTCCAGTGCTGGCTTTCCAGAGCCACCGCCAGATCCGGTTTAATACCCCGGGCCTTGAGGCAGGGGAGGGCGGTATCCACACAGAGTATCCTGAAGGGGCGGGAAGCGGGATCTTCCGCTGCTTTTCCGAAAAACCGGGAAAGTCCCGCCAGAATTCCGTCCAGAGAGGGCCCTGCCCCAAGAACCAGGACGGGGCTTGAGCCCAGGGAAAGGGAGGAGAGGGAAGGGGATCGGGGGAGGAAGGCCAGATTCCGCAGGGCGTTCCTGATATAAGGGCGTCCGAGTTTTACCAGGGTCATGGCGTTTCCCCAACCGATGGCCATATCCTTCCGCAGCACCTCCTCCAGGGATCCGTAAAGTTCTGGGTACAGACGCCAGCCGGCGTTGAATCTGAGCGTTTCTATCCGGCGGAAACGGCGGCTCCCCCATTTTTGCCTGACCATGCGGCAGATCCTCTCCCCCGAACCCGAACCGGGACCGCCGTCCAGGGCGGCAAAGGTCAGCCGGGGATCCCGCAGCAGGGCCGGATCCATGCAATCCAGGGAAAATTCCAGCAGTTTTTCATCCGCTTCCACGCAGAGGATCGCAGAATCGTGCTTGTTCTCAGCGATCTTTCCCAGGATCCGGAAAAGCCCGTAGCCAAGCAACGGCGAGGGACAGAGGTAAAGGGTACGGTCAAGGGGATTCACCGCCTCCGCGGCCCGTTCAGCCTGGGCAAGAGGATCTACTGCCGAAAGGAGGGTCTTGCCCCGGTAGGAAACGGTAAAACCCCGCCGCGCCTTAACACGCCGGGGCGTCTCGCCGGACATTACTAATTCTGGGGCATGAAGTAACGCTGGTAGGTCGTCCAGAAACGGTTGTCCAGTTTTTCGTTTCCGGTAAAGAAATTGCGTAATTCCTGCGTGCTGTTTACGGAAAGGTAGTAGGAAAAGTATGCTTTGATGTTCTCCGCATCCCCCTCCTCCGGGGAGCTTTCCTCTTTAGGGTACAGTACAATCACCGCGCTTCCCAGTACCAGGGGTTTTGAAGGGGTGTTGAGGGGGGTGGAAAACGCGGTCTGCCAGAAATTCAGGTTGGTGGAGGCGTAGTTGTCGTTCAGTTCCGGAACCGAAAAGGAGGAAAGGCTGGGGAAAAAGTCCAGATCCCCGTAGTTGATGGCCAGCGGCCCGAAAGTGAATTTGGTAAGCCCCTTTGAATAGACCGCCTCATCAAACCCGTTGACGGCGGCGTTGTTGACCAGTTCTTCCGCCTGGCCGATAAACCACGTGTCCACCCGGCCGCGCTCAAAACCCATCACGTAGGATCGGATCTTTTCAAGCATCGCGGGGTCTGAGGTGTCCGCCGGATAGGAATTTTCCTCGGCCCGGAAAAAGACCCAGCCGGACCCGATTTGCAGGAGATCGCTTAACTCCCCCTTGGCCAGGGCGACAAGGCTCTCCCGCTGCTGGGCCTCGCCTATTTCCGTGGAGAGTTCGTAAACCAGCTTTACCCCCATGTCCCCGCCCTTTTCGGCGTAACTGTCCTGGGACTGGGTTTTGGCAGCCTCTTCAAAGGTCAAGGTTCCCTCTTTGACGGAACCGAGAACCTGAAGGGCCTCCCGCTCGCTGGAGTTGATGGTGATTCGGGAAAGGTGGGTGGAGTGGAAATTACCGGGATTCTGCTCCGCGTAGGCGATAAGTTCGGAATCAGGATAGGAACTGATAGAAAAGGCGGCCCCGTCGAAGGTTCGCCGGCGGGCGCCCATATTGATGATGAATTCCTCTTCCCGAGAAGAACGGAGCAGATCCGCTATGTCGGAACGGTACCGTTCCTCCACGATGCTTTCCTGAACCTGCCGCCAGAGGGTCATCCGGGTGTTATTGTCAAGCTGGCGGTACCGGACCGTGGAAAAACGCCCGTTTTCCTGGAATATGGGCAAGGCGGCCACTTCCTCATCTACCACCTCTTCCGGGGCGCTGTAACCAGCCGCTTTCATCTCCTGGAGAATGCCTATATGTTCAACGGTTCGATTAAAGGCTTCCTGCCAGATCCGGAAATCCATAAGCTGGTAATTGCCGTCGTTTGTCGAATTTTGCTGGCTCCGGGCCAGGTTTTCCCGGGTTTCGGCGAAATAGTTTCCCGGCACATAGTTGATGGGGATCTTGCCGTAGGTTCCAAAATTAAGCTCTTCCCCCCATCCCCCGCCCGCGCTGGGCACAATGGCCGGAACGAACACAAAAGCGACGATAACGATAACCAAAATAACCACCGTACCGATAAAAATAGCCGGGTTCGCCTTAAAACGGCGTATAATCTCCTCTTTGGAAGAGAATTCTTCCTGAACTGGCTGTTTTTTCATCTTTTTGGCCATAAAAACCACACCTCACACCTGAGACTCTTACAAAAAGCC
>JAISWN010000095.1 GCA_031271075.1 Treponema sp. | reverse complement strand
ATCGCCCGGGAGTCCGAAGGGCTCCTGGAGATCAACGCGGTGATGCAGAACATCGCCAGCCAGACCAACCTCCTGTCCATGAACGCCGCCATTGAGGCGGCCCACGCCGGGGAGGCGGGGAAGGGTTTCGCCGTGGTGGCCGACGAGATCCGCAAGCTGGCGGAAAACTCAGGTGAACAGTCCAAGACCATTTCCGCGGTTCTTAAGAAGATAAAAGACTCTATCGACAAGATCACCAAATCCACGGAGAGCGTGCTTAACAAGTTTGAGGCCATAGAGCACGGGGTAAAGACCGTTTCGGATCAGGAAGAGCATATTCGGAACGCCATGGAGGAGCAGAACGAGGGGAGCAAGCAGATCCTGGAGGCCATCGGCCGGCTGAACGACGCGACACAGACGGTTAAGGGTGGTTCCCGGGAGATGCTGGAGGGGAGCCGGCAGGTTATTGAGGAGAGCAAGAACCTGGAACTGGTAACCCAGGAGATAAGCAACGGGATGAGCGAGATGGCCACCGGGGCGGACGAGATCAACGTGGCGGTGAACCGGGTGAATACCATCAGCGGGCAGAACAGGGAAAACATCGACGTGCTGGTAAAGGAAGTCTCCAAGTTCAAAGTTGAATAGGGGCCTTGGCGGCGATCCGCAGTTTCCGCAGTTCAAAAAAGATCATGATCCCCGTAAGGAGGAAGGAGAAACCGTCCGCCACCGGCGCCGCGGCGACCAGGCCCCAAAGCCCCCATATCTTTCCGAAGATCAGCAGACAGGGGATCAGCACGATAAACTGCCGCAGCATGGAGAGGAAAATGGAAATTTTGGGACGGCCGGTAACCACGAAAAAGTTGGTGGACACGATCTGGAAGCCGTTCAGGGGGAGGAACAGCAGGTGAACCCTCATGGCCCAGGGGGCGAAGGCTAAAAGGGCCTGGCTTCCCCGGGGGGCAAAGAGGGCGACAAGGAAATGGGGGAACAACTCCCCCACGGCAAAGCCCAAAACGCATATAGTTGTGGCGGCGCCGACGGCGCCCAGGTAAGCCCGGAGTACCCGGCGGAATTTCTTCGCCCCGTAGTTGTAACCCAGGATCGGCTGGGCCCCCTGGTTTATCCCGAAGACCGGCATCAGGATCATCATCACCACCGATCCCACGATGTTCATCCCCGAAAGGGCAATGTCCCCGCCGTTTGCCACCCCCAGAGTGGCCGCCCCATACCAGCCGGCGCTGGTATTGTAGAGGAGTTGGATACCGGACATCATAAGCTGGAGCAGGAACTGGGCGGATCCGAAAGCCATAATCTGCCGGATGATCCGCGGGGAAGGCCGGAATGTCCTGAGCCGGAGCCGGATCACCGCCCGTTTCCCCAGGTTGAAGGAGAGAACCCAGAGGGCGCTGACCAGTTGGGAAATGATCGTGGCCCAGGCCGCCCCTTCCACGCCCCAGTGGAAGACAAAGATAAACAGGGGGTCAAGAAGCATGTTCAACACCGCGCCGATGAGCATGCCAATCATGGTGATGGTGGGGAAACCCTGGGCACGGGTACAGTGGGAGAACCCAAAGCCCACCATGCCGAACAAAGCGCCAAAAAGAATGATCCGCAGGTACTTTTCCGCGTATTCCAGGGCCCCGCTCCCCTCCTGGGCGCCCAGAATGGAAAGGAGCGGATCGATAAAGATCAGGCCCAGGGTGAGAAAGACAAGGCTTACCAGGACAAGGAGGAAGAAACAGTGGTTCAGGGCGTTTTCCGCCTCTTCCCGCCGGCCCTGGCCCAGGCGCATGGAGATCATATTCGCCGAGCCGATACCGAAAAGCATGGCAAAGGCCATGTTGATGGTCATAAGGGGCATGGCCAGGGAAAGCCCGCCAAGGGCGATTTCGTTCACCCCCCGGCCGACAAAGACCCGGTCAACCACATTGTAGAGGGCGTTTACCAGCATCCCGGTAATCGCCGGGATGGAAAACCGGACAAGCAGTTTGGCCACGGGCTCGGAACCCAAACGATCCGCCGCGTCGCCTTTTTTCGCTGATTCAGACATTCCCCCGAGTGTCCTCTTTATCTCCCTTTTTGTAAAGTGTCGCCCTAAATTCCCCGCCCTAAAAATTTAAAAAAATTGATTTTTATATATTCCATAAATAATTAAAACCATGCTAAACTAAAGCCAAGATTTTCCATATCACCTATCCAAGGGGGTTTTTATGAAGCGGTTAGTATTGGTCTTGTCGTTGTGGGGCATCACGGTGTCTCTGTTCGCCCAGGTGCAGTTGCCGGAGTACCGTTTTGCCGCGGGAAGCTGGCTTATTTCGGGGGAAAGGCTCTATCAAAACAATGAAAAGGCCGGGCTTGCCAAGGTGAATATCCGGGTTCCCCAGCAGGGTCCTATGCTTTACGAATTTGACGCCCGGTACGAGTCCGGGGGGGAGGATGGCCACGGGGGCTTCGGGCTGCATATCTTCGCGGATTCCGCGTTGAACGGCCCTTCATGGGGAGCCGGGAATTCCTATCTCCTTTGGCTCAACTATGATGAAAACCCGGGCAACACGAAGATTCCCAAGGGCTTGAGCGCGCAGGTTTACCGGAGTCGTACCAATACGTGGATGGATCTGGTGGCGAGCTTCGATCTGAACTATTACGTCCAGAATGTGGCGGTGGAGGATCTTGCCTACCCGGTGCATTTTAAGATCATCGCCGATGGGAATACGGGGGAAGTCCGTGTTTACGATCCGGTCGAGCCGGATACCTACTACGTCTTCTACCTGGACAAGAAGGATACCCCCCTCCGGGGTGAATGGGTCTCCCTGAGAACCAACGGCGTAAGGATGTCTTTTACCAACTAGCAGGCTGATTACACTAAATTATCGGATAAGAGGAGCAACCGGGAAGAAGATTTTAAACCGCAAAGGAACACGAAGGGTTAGGAGTTTGTGGGACTTATAGAAAAACGCACCCAAAAGTGCGTTCGTACCTAAGGTACGCTTCTTCCGCTCAAACTCCGTAAGGAGCCGGTTAATCGTAGTTTTTATGTCTTTTTTCCCCGAAAAAAGGCATAAAAACCTACAGTCCCACAGGCTCCTAGGTTTCTTAACTTTATCTTCTTCGTGCGCTTTTCGCCTTGGCGGTTAAATTCTTAAACGTGCTCTTTAGTCCAATCAGGCTACTAGGAGCCTGCGGGGTTTGCCCTAAAATCGTATAAACATGCAATTTATTGCATGTTTATACCTTGCAGGCTCTCAAAGGCTCCTGGTGCCCCGGCATTATTCAAACTGCGGGTAGAGTCGTTTGAGTTTAATGCGGGCGTCAGCAGTGGTAAATCGCTAGTTGATTCGTATTGAGGGTTCCAGCCTTCAAGCGGAGCGACAAACATGAAGATATCGCAGGTGCCGTTCCGCATGTATTCCCTGTCAAAACAAGCCGGTCTCCCCGGTTCCACCGGCAGAGGAACTCGCGTCTCCCCTATCAGTTGCTTCGGGCACTCGTCCATGCACACCAAAGGACGGTTTACTTCCTGTTCCCGAGTGTATGTGTCTAGCACATCCTCCATGTATGCTACAAACTCAGCGT
>JAISWN010000165.1 GCA_031271075.1 Treponema sp. | reverse complement strand
TCGGATCCCGGGATGCAGAGGGAATGGGTAGAAAATCACAAGTTAAAGAACGATCCGCGGGTTACCAGAATAGGCAAATTCCTGCGGCGTACAAGCTTTGACGAATTTCCCCAGCTTATTAATGTTTTAAAGGGGGAAATGAGCCTTGTGGGCCCCCGTCCTATCGTTACTGATGAAGTTGAGAAATACGGTGAGGACTTTAACCGGATTTTTTCCGTAAAACCCGGCCTGACGGGCCTGTGGCAGGTATCCGGCCGATCCGATACCGACTACGCTGAGCGGATGTCCTTCGATACCTATTACCTTCAGAGCTGGTCGGTGTGGCTTGATATCTGGATACTGTATAAAACCTTCGGGGTCGTCTTTAGGGGCAAGGGCGCTTATTAAACAATGAAAAAACTGTCCCTTATAGTTTTTCTGTTACTCTGTTCCGTAAGCCTCTCTGCCGAGCTAAGGTCTTTCGACGATATTTTCCCCGGCCTGAATAGCAGCATAAGGGCGCAGGTGTTTTCCAATTCGGTTTACCTGTCTTCTTTTGATAAAAAAACTCCTTACAGCCTGTTAAACGCGCCGGGTCTTGACGCGCAAATTTCAGCCGGGATTATCACGAGCCGGCCTACAGTCCTGATAGAATCCCTGTCTCTTATCCCCTACGATGCGGGGGTCCCTCTTGAACTGGTGGATGTTTACAATTCCATCCGTAATATCCGCGGCTTAAAGGGCAGATTGTACCATTCCGCAACCCGGGACGAGGATGTCCCGCTTTTTGAGGACGCCACAAGAATTGAAGGACAGAATAAAACCGGCCCCGTGCAGGATCCGGCGCCGAAAAGTTCCATGCCCGAAGCGGAAACTATATATATCCGTTTAAAGGACGTCAACTTCGGCAATTCTTATTACCGCGGGGACATCGCGTTACACCGCCATGGCTTTCTTTACACCCTGTCGAACTACCGGGATTTGACTTACCTTCTTTTTTCGGTTATAAAAGCTGAAAAATTCACCATCCGCTTTTACTTTGAACCCCTGCGTGAAGGCTTATTGATTTACAGCATATCGGGCGCGGCTGTTTCTGATTTTATTGCCTCTAGAATTGATATACCTTCGGCTATTCAGAAAAGGCTGGACGTTATTTTTTCCTGGATGAACGATGGAATCCGGAACACCGTTCCGCCGGGATAACGCGGCAAAGCGCCTGATATTTTTTTAAAATTCAGCACGGAGATGCGGAGAAACACGGAGGTTTTGTCACCAATCCGCTCTTATTCCTCCTTATCTCTGTGAAACTCGCCGGGTTAAATTCTTTGTGTCCTTGTGGTTTTCTTTTTTTGCATACCAGGCGTATCTTCCTGTGTTTGTCCCGGGAGCCCCTTTACTTCAGCGATTTTACATTTACCGGGCTTAAACTTACGGGAAAAGCCCCCGCGCAAGGGATTGGAGGGGTGCGCGCCCCGGAGGCGCGCAGCCACGGCGCATTGCGCCGGGGCCGGAGCTTAGCGGAGCCCCGAAAAGCCCGGTTTGCGGCGTTCTCCGCCGCAAATGCGCCCAAATTTCTTTCAAATCCTTCTTCACTTCTCCCTTCCCCGTAACTATTCAGTCGTAGCGCGATTTTAGAACTTTTTCTTGTTCTCCAGTGCTTTAACAAAGAGGGCAAGGAAGCCGCTCCCGCCTGGTCGCGGCTAAGACCCTTTCGCTCCCAAGCGTCTCATTGGGGGCTAAAGCCCCTCCATTCCCGCCGATTGCGGCACCGGAGTTGCCGACGCTATCCCCCGCAGACGACAGACACCAATCACAAAAATTTAAATTTCTTCCCATCCGCTGGCCCGGAAAAATTTTTCTGTTCCCGGGCCTCAGAACACCCGGCCTTACTGGGGCAAAATAATCGCGTTGACCTTCAGATCTTTTTCTTCCACTTCCCTGGATACCATATCTTTCGATATCTTGCCCCGCTGGCGCGGGTGGGGCGGCGCGTCGCCTATCAGGACTATGAGCCGGCTTTCCGCGGCCCAGGGGAATTTGACGGCTCCCTCGTGGAGGGCCTCGTAGACCGCCTCGGGGATGTCCCTGCCGCCCCCGACACGGATATTGTTCAGGTTCCGCTGGAACACCGAAAAATCCGAGGTAAAGGGAATAGTCCGGGTAAGATACTCGTCGTTGTAATCCTTGTAGAGTACCATGCCGATCCGGAAAGACGAGAATTTCCGGATGATGCCTTCCAGCATGGGGATAAGGGCCCTGCGAACCGCGTCGATGTCGTCTTTCATGCTGTTGGTAGTATCCAGACAGAGTACCAGATCCACCTTCCTGCCTTTTTCCGCCTCCAGAACCCCTTTTATTTTTTCCACCAGATCCGCCGGCCCGGTTGAATAGACAAATTCTCCTCCCCCGTCTTTGGCTATTTCCTTAAAGGCGTCTTCCGTATCCTTCATGTAGTTCCCCTCCGGCGGGCCTTCCAGGGGCTTCTGGGTTACCCGGAGGATATAGGGGTTATCCCGGTAGCTCCCCCGGTAGTCCCCGTAGGGCAGGGAAAAAGAGCGGATGTTAAAATAGGCGCCGTCTATCACGTAGACCTCACCGTGGCGGGTATCTTCGTAACCGTAGAAAATGATATAGGGGATGTAGAGATGAAAGGCCCGGCCCAGTTCGGGGTGGTTTTCCGGGCTGGAGTCAATAATGGACCAGATCTTCCGCTCCGGTGGGATGGGTTCCCCGCCGATAATCCGGATCTCATGGCCGTTTATTTCGTTCCGCTCGGCCGTGCGGTAGGCGTAGCTGTCTTCCCGGAAGCTGGGGTCCCGGGTGGATTCGGCCAGAAGTACCGACGCAATACCGGGTTTTTTTCGGATAAAAAGGTGAAAACCGCCGTCTACCCGCTGTTCTATCCGTATATCCCCGGTATTTATAGACAGATCCTGAGCAAAAAGCCCGTTTAACCCAAGACAGATCAGTGCCCCGGTAAGGCGTAAACACTTTCTTATCATATTTCATTATCGGATGGCCCCGCACTTTCAAATAGGCTGTATTTCGAGTATATTTTTAAGGAAGCCGTGGACCTGCGGTCCGAGTCCATAATGTGTCTACAGTATGGACAGAATCTATTTATAGCGGATGAGGCGGTTTTAAAGCCTGCCGGGTTTTGAAACCACCCGGATCTGCCGGCGGTTCCGGGGTATTTCCGGCCTCCTCCGGGCCTTCCCGTCCCGGCGCCAGGGACATCAAGAAGCCGGATATTTTTTACGGAAGTTCACGCAAGGCCTGATGTTTTGCGGGGAGCCTTCTTCAGGAGTAACAGAGAAAAAACATGAGATCACAAAAAGAAATCGTCCTGGACAGTAAGATTACCGGGACATTGAGCGCCCTGCTCTCTCCCGGCACAGGTACCGGACAAAGCGCGGCCTTGACAATAGCAAAACTGCTGCTTCAGGATGATGAGATTCAGGCTTTGCAGGAATACGCCAATACCGTTTCCATCAAACGCCTGGGCTACAACGACCACGGCCCGGTACACATGCGCACCGTGGCCCTTAACGCCCTGATCATGATGGGTCTGCTTCGGGACGCGGGGATAAAGACCAGCCTTGAAAAAGAGGAATGCGGCTCCTTTGAGGACAGTATCACTGCGGTCCTCCTGGCGGCCGTACTCCACGATACCGGTATGTCTATTGGCCGGCAGGATCACGAGCTTCACAGTTCCTACCTGGCCTGTCCCATCCTTGATCGGCTGCTGGGGAAAGCCTTTCCCAGGTCTGTGGAGAAACGGGTGATCATCCGATCCCTGGCCCTGGAGGGAATCAGCGGCCACATGGGGAACCGGATCATCCATTCCCTGGAAGCGGGAGTGATCCTGGTGGCGGACGGCTGCGATATGCAGAAGGGCCGGGCGCGGATTCCCATGGCCCTTTCGGAACATCCCAAAGTCGGGGATATCCACAAGTACTCGGCCAACTCAATAGAAGAGGTGCGGATAGAAAAAGGAACGCGAAAACCTATCCGCATTGATGTTTCCATGTCCAGCGAGGTGGGGCTGTTCCAGGTAGAAGAGGTGCTGCTCCAGAAGATCGCCGCCAGTACGGCGAAGGTTTATACCGAACTCTACGCCCGGGTTAACGAGGGCGAACCAAAGAGGTACCTGTGAGCAGTAACACTACCCGGCATGAAACCCGGGGCCTTATCTTCGACATGGACGGGGTTTTGACTGATTCCGAATGGTTTATCGCCGAAGCGGCCCGGCTCATGTTCCGGGAAACCCACCGGGTGGAGGTAAGGCATGGGGACTTTGCCGAATTTATAGGCATGGGGGAAAACCGCTACCTGGGCGGCGTGGCGGCGAAGTACGGCGTCAGGGATTTTGAAATTGAGCGGGACAAGGCCCGCACCTACGCCATCTACGGAGAACTGGTAAAGGGTAAGCCGCCTGCCAAAGGCCCGCTTAAAGCCATGCCCGGGGCGGTTGAATTTGTAAGGGCCTCTGCCAGTCTGGGTTTAAAAATCGCCGTGGCTACCAGTACGGATTATGTCAAGATGAGGGCAAACCTGGAAGCTGTGGGTCTTGGGGACGGGATCTTCCACGCCACGGTAAACGGCCTGGAGGTGGAACGGCGCAAACCCTTTCCGGATCTGTTCCTTGAGGCGGCAAGACGAATCGGCGTCCCGCCCGAATCCTGCTGGGTAGTGGAAGACTCGGTAAGCGGTGTGGCGGCCGCCAAAGCCGCAGGTATGCGCTGCCTGGGGCTCCTTACCACCACGGCCAAGGAGGCGATCCGGGGCAAGGGCGCGGATCTGGTGGCAAAGGATCTTTCGGCGATTAGGCCGGAGGCGCTGACTGGCGCCCTGTAATTTACTTGCCGGTGATGATCCGCAAAGCAAGGGTTTATCTAGTGTCTGTCCACAAAGTCGGTTACTTTGTGGACAGACCTTGCATTTGCATACACAAATGCGTTTTTTAAGGAAGTCGCGGACCTGTGGTCCGAGTCCATAATGTGTCTACATTATGGACAGACACTATCTAACAATAACCACTACACATAAGAAGAAGAAAGAACCGGCGGAAATTGTTCGGAAACTGAAGTTTCCGAATAACCCTACTCCCGGTAAATGGCGTACTGACTATTAAAATTACGAATATCCCGTATCGCGCTTGTCGGGAATAAGGCAAAGGGATTATAGCGCAATCCTATTATATCACACACCCGGTATACAAAACTAACACAGTCATTTGCGGGAATGGCAAAATACGGAGGATCATCTTCCCATTGATGTATCAACGCCCATATATTATGCATAATCTGTTCGTCAACAAAAAAATCCGCGTATTCCTGGGTGTGCGGATATTCAGTTTTATATGATAATTTGCCTTTCCTTGTTATAAGTTTTCCCGGCGTGCTTGGGTAGAATCCCCATACGCCGTTACGTTCAATGGAAACCGAAGCGTGTCCGGCTTTGGATTTTTTCCCGTCAACCGGCGTTCCCA
>JAISWN010000054.1 GCA_031271075.1 Treponema sp. | reverse complement strand
TTTGCCGCTATTCTCCCGTAGCAGGAAACCGGCCTTTCTTTTTGGGATCTTTTTCCTTTGTTTTAGCCTCTGGGCGCCCCAAAGTCTCCCGGCTATCCTGGAACCTCTTGCCGAGATTAACTGGAGCCAGGTTTCCCAGGCGAACTGGCCTCTCCTTATCGGCGCCGACACGGGGCTCTTTGGCCTTGACCGTAGCGGCCGTGTTGAAAAGCTCTGGGAAGGCGGAGAGGTACGAAAGATCGTCAGGGCCGGGGACGGGTGGGCCCTCCTTTCCGGCCAGGGGATTCTGGTCTCGGAGGATCTCCTCAAATGGGAGAACCGCAGCGGGGGGCTTCCGGTAAAAACAATCAAATTGTACGAGGGGGGGGTAAAATCCTTCGCCCCCATGGTGCAGGAGATAAAGGATCTGGAGGTGAATCCCGCCAATCCGGAGATCATGACCTGCGCCACCAAAGACACGGTGTACCTTTCCCGGGACGGGGGGCGCTCCTGGGAAAGCCTGGGTATGCCTTCCTACCGTACCAACGGGATAAAGGCGGTGGCCGCCGCGTACCTGCCCGGAAACGGCGGCCCGGAAATGGTGCTGTTCCTTTCCCACAGCATCTACGGGATCCACTACATCGTTCCCGGCCTGAGGGGGGCCAAATGGATCGAAATGAACGGGGGCGTGGAAACCCTGGAAACCACCGGCAACGCCGACGAGGTGGCGGATATCGCGGTAATCGGTTCCGCGCCGGGGGCTGCCCAGGAGGTCTACATATCCCAAACCTTCCGTCACCGGATATACCGGCTGGACTGGGCCAGCAAAAAGTTTCTCCTCCAGTGGTCGGACAGCGCCCCCTTCGGTACGGTGGATTCCCTCAGCCCCAGCCCCGCCGGGCTCCGTTTTATCAGGGAAGGAATGGTGGCGGAGCTCAACTACCGGGGCAAGGGGGCTAAGGCCGGGGAAAACCGGACGCCCATTTGCTGGGATCGGGAGGATATCCTGGACATCCTCCGGGGGATTCCGGAAAACCTGGATCTGAAACCAAATTCCGTGGTTATCCAGGATTACCTGGGAAACGGCGACGCTATCTCCCTGAACGAACTCTGGCTTCTGGATGAACACGATCCCCTTTCGCATCCCGAAACGCCCGTTGCCGGAAGCGCCGGAAGCAGGGGCCCCGCGGGTCACGACGGGCTCTACCTTCCGGTGAACCACGCCATGGCCTCCAATACCCTTCAGCCTTACCTTGACGTGATAGCCGGGCGGGGGCTTGATATGGTGGTCATCGACATGAAGGACGACTACGGCCGCCTGCGTTTTACCCCCCGGGACCCGGCCATCACCGAAAAGGGCCGGGTTTTCCGCCCCCTAGACATCGACTCTTTCCTTGGGGAGATGAAAAAACGCGGCGTTTATACGGCCGCCCGGATCGTGGTATTCAAAGATCCGGTGCTGGCCGCGAAGGAGGGGGGCAGGTACGCGGTCTGGGACAGTTCCGCAAACAAAGCCTGGGCCGGTTATTACGATCAGCGGCGCAAAAAAACCACACCGGAACAGCAGGCCGCGGAAAAAAACAGCGCTTCGGAAACGGCGGTTCTGCCGGCAAGCGATCCGGAATATGAAATACTGCGGACCTGGTACGACGAGCGCTGGGTGGATCCCTACTCGGAGGTAGTCTGGGACTACATCGCCCGTATATCCAGGGAACTCCACCAGCGGGGCTTTGACGAGATTCAGTTTGACTATATCCGTTTCCCCACCGACGGGATAAACCTGGGAAACGCCCGCTACCGCTGGCGGGATACGGGCATGGACATGGAAAGCGCCATCGTATCTTTCCTGAGCCATATCCGTTCCCGGCTGGAGGCCCCGGTCTCCATCGACATTTACGGGGCCAACGGCTGGTACCGTACCGGGGCCCGTACCGGCCAGGAGGTTGAACTCCTTTCCCGCTATGTGGACGTTATCTGCCCCATGTACTACCCCAGCCATTTCGAGCAGGACTTTCTGGCCCAGGCCCCGGCGGAACAGCGGCCCTACCGGATCTATTTTCTGGGAACCCAGCGTACCTCCCGGATCGGCAGGGGCCGGGTTCTGGTACGGCCCTACGTGCAGGCCTTCTACCTGAACGTCTCCTACGACCGCCGGTACTACAACCCCGCCTATGTCCGCCTTGAGGTGGAGGGGGTACGGGACGCGGGAAACCCGGGCTTAACCTACTGGAACAACTCGGGCCGTTACGAGGACATTCCCAGGCCGGCGGATATCAGGCCGGGCGGCGCGGGGCCGTAAGGGCCCCTGCGGGGCTTCCCAAAATCGCACGCTCACTCCGCTATCGAAGTAAAAATCCCGGTAACCGCCTGGGTGTCCAGTTCCATAAAACCCGGAACCAGCCCCTTGTTTATATCCATACAGCGCTTGATCACGGCGGGAAGGTCTTCCCGGGGAATTCCCAGCTCTTTCAGGGTAAGGGGCATACCGAGGGATCTGATCCAGGCCCGGAAGCGTCTGAGCCCCTGGTCGGCGGTGGCCTTCGCGTCGGCCATGTCCGGCGATACGCCGAAAACCTTCACCCCGAACTGGGCCACCCGGGCCAGTTGTTCCGGGGATCCGTGATCGGCGATATGCTGGAGCCAGGCGGGCATAAGCGCCGCAAGCCCCGCCCCGTGGGCGGTATCGTAGTGGCCGGAAAGCTGGGACTCCAGGGCGTGTTCGCCCCCCCGGCTGCCCGAACGGCCGATGCCGGTGGTGTCGTTATGGCCGAAGGAGCCGGCCAGCATCAGTTCCGCCCTGGCCTCGTAATCCCCCGGGTTGGCGATGGCCGCGGGGCCGTATCTTACCACCGTCCGCATGAGCCCTTCGGCAAACTCGTCCCCCAGATGGCTTACCGGGGAGCCCCGGAAGAAGTAACGGCTCACCGTATGGGCCAGGATATCCGCGGCCCCCGCGCCGGTCTGGTAGGCCGAAACCGAATAGGTTAGTTCCGGGTTCATAATGGCGAACACCGGGCGGCAGGGGACCCACATAAAGCTCTGCTTGCGGCCGCTGTCCATATCGTCCACCAGAACGCTGGAACCGCTGGTTTCGCTTCCCGCCGCCGATATGGTATGGATAGTTCCCAGGGGCGCCATTTTTTCCGCCGGGGTGCCGTTGTAAAACTTCCAGTACTCCCCCTCGTTGGCAAGCCCCAGGGCAATGGCCTTGGCGGTATCAATGGAACTGCCACCCCCCACGCCGAGCAGGAAATCGACCTTCCCCTCTTGGGCAAGCTTGAGCCCCTTCTCCACCAGGGAACGGCGGGGGTTGGGCTGTACCCCCCCAAGCTCGATAAAAGGAATCCCCGCCTCATTCAGGCTTTTAACGACCCGGTCGTAGAGGCCTATCCTTTTGATAGAGCCGCCACCGTACACCAGGATGACCCTGGAGCCGCCGTACTTCCGGATAAGCCGGGCAACTTCGGCTTCCGTTCCCTTGCCGAAGACGATCTCCGTATACATGTGGTACGAGAAATTAACAAAATTCTTCATGATTTGGTATTATTAGCGGAATAAGACCCTCCTTTTCAAGGTCTGTCCGCCGCCTTGAACAAATCAGCCGGGAAGTCTAAACCCCGCGGGGCTAAAGTCAATCAACAATTCGCCCAAGGCGCATACATCCACCAAAACAGGCTCCTTTAAAACCGGATCACCATTCCCGGGGCTGAAAGCCTTCCGGTACGCTTATCTTCATCGTGTCCCCGGACTGCTCTATCACGTACAGCCCCGCTTCTATCGCCGCTTCCTTTACCCCTTCCGGAAACACCGCCCCGGCTATCCCTCCGAGGATCTTCCGCGGGTCATTTTGTCTCTTTTTGTACTCTCTCAGGATCTCCAGCCGCCGCTCGTGGTGGGCTATGTCCTTCAGTACCGGCCGACTCTTCACCTCCACCGCTATCGAATACTCCCCGTTTTCCAGCAGAAGGTCTATCTCCGTCAGCACGTTTTGCCCGGTCCCGTCCAGGATCTTCAGCCGTTGCGCGATACCATGGCCAAAGCGGTAACCCAGTTCGTTGAAACGCCTGATGATCCCGGGGGCCACCAGGTGTTCCGCCAGTTCGCCGAAGCGGTTGTTGAGATCCCCCATCTGCTTACCCACCCGGTCAACCGTCCGCGCCGTTTCCCGCTG
>JAISWN010000392.1 GCA_031271075.1 Treponema sp. | reverse complement strand
ATCCCCCGCGGGCATGACGCGCCGCCCTATATTTCGTATATGGCCCGCGCTATGGGCATTCTTCTCCCCATGCCGAAAGCCCGGGGGGAAACCTTGAGTACCGGGGGCGCCTGGCGGCGCTTGAATTCCGCCCGGGCCACGGTTTTTATTATCCACCCCGCCAAATCCGCGTCCCGGCCCCGGGCGGCGATCTCGTCCCGGGAGAGGTTGTCAAACAGGTAGAGCTTTAGGATTTCGTCCAATACCTCGTAGGGGGGCAGGCTGTCCTGATCGGTTTGGTTGGGCCGCAGTTCCGCCGAGGGGGGTTTGTCGATGATCGCCTGGGGGATGATTTCCCCGCCGCCTCCGGCAAGGGAACGCTGGTTGATCCGGCGGCAGAGGGCGAAGACCTCGGTCTTGAACACATCGCCGATGGGGCCCAGGGCGCCGTTCATGTCGCCGTAGAGGGTGCAGTAGCCCATGGCAAGTTCGCTTTTGTTCCCCGTGGTAAGAAGCATGGAATCAAATTTGTTGGAAAAGGCCATCAGCAGGGTTCCCCGTATCCGGGCCTGCAGGTTCTCCTCGGCAATATCGAAAGGCCGCTTTTCGAAGACCCCTTCCAGGGTGGAGAGGAAACTGGTAAACACCGGCTCAATGGGAAGGGTCTCGTAGCGGCAGCCCAGCCTGGCCGCCAGTTCCGCCGCGTCGTCCCTGGAACCCCGGGAAGAGAACCGGGAAGGCATGCTGAAGCAGACGATCCCGTCCGCCCCGACAGCCTTGACCCCCAGGTAGGCTACCAGGGCCGAGTCAATGCCCCCGGAGAGACCCAGGTGGGCCCGCTTGAAGCCGCACTTCCGCATATAGTCCCGAATCCCCATCACCAGGCCCTCTTCCATCATATCCAGTTCGTAGGGGTTAAGGCCCACGCCGTAGGGATCTTCCCCAGGGCCTGCCGCAAGGGCCTCCGGGGCGGCCGCGCCGCAGGAAACCGCGTCCGGGGCAGCGCTGTCCCAGACAACCAGATCTTCCCGGAAAGCGGCGGCCATAAGACGCAGGGGGCAGTCTTCCTGGCCTCCGGACTCCGCCGTCCGGGACGCGGGGGTCGCCACAAAGGATCTGCCGTCAAAGAGGATCTGATCGTTGGCCCCCACGGCGTTGACGTACACCAGGGGGACATTCCCCCGCAGGGCGATCCGTTCCGCCAGGGCCCGGCGTACCTTGAGTTTTCCCGCCACGTAGGGAGAGGCGGAGGGAACGCAAAGCAGGGAAACCCCCCCGTTGAGGAGTTCCCTGACCGGATCTTTCACGTAACTCGTGCCGGGAATATCGGTCTCCCGCCAGACATCCTCGCAAATGGCAAAGCCGATCCGCTCCCCCCGGTACTCGAAGGCGGACCATTCCCGGCCGGGCTCAAAGTTCCTGGCCTCGTCAAACACATCGTAGGTGGGGAGCAGGGTCTTTACCTGCTCGAAGACAAGCCTGCCCCCCAGGATAAGCCCGTATTCGTTTACCAGGGATTTTCCCCTGGAGTAGGGATTCCGGTTCACAAAGCCCAGCCCTACCGCCAGATCCCCCGGCAGTTCCCGCTGCAAGGTGCGTACCGTCCTGATGTTGAGTTCCACAAAGCGATCCTGATCCAGCAGATCCATGGGGGGGTATCCGCAAACCGCCAGTTCCGGAAAGAGTACCAGGTCGGCCCCCTGCTCCTCCCGTGCGCGCCGGGCGAAGGAGAGTATCTTTTCCCGGTTTCCCGCGAAATCCCCAATGATGGAGTTTATCTGAGCTATGGATATACGCATACCTGAAAAATACCATACCACCGGAAGGTTTTAAAGCCTCGGGCCGGGAATTCTCAGTTTCAACAAAGGACCGTCAAAAAAATTCTGTCAGAAAAAATTCGCTGTCAAAGCCCTGATCGACAGTTCCCGGGAATCGTCAAGCAATGCCCAGAGGCAGTTTGACTCCATCATGTCCCTTGTAGGCGAGGTAAAAGAGGAAGCGGCAAGTATAAAGGATATCATGGATGCCCAAAGCGGCGGAGGAAACCGGGTTAGGAGAGTCGGTTGTCAGGGAAATACACTCTTTGAGAGCCACATAGGGTGCCGGTCACGGGGGTGTATTGCGCCTACGAACCCGCCGCATTGCCCGCCTCCCGTATATCCCCGGCGGAGGGCCCTTCGTCTCCGCCTTACGAAACAACCAGAGGGGGGAATTCCTTCATGGTCTCTTCGGTAAGTTCCTGCCCGATTCCCGGCAAATCAGGGACGCTGTAGCAGCCGTTAACCGGCTGGTAATCGTATTTGCAAAGCCGGACATTATACGGCAGCAAGGCAAAGGAATGGTGCTCATGGATAAGGAAATTGGGAATAACCGCTTCTAATTGCAGCGCCGCCGCCTTGGAAATGGGGCCGCCGCAGACATGTACCTGCACCGACATGTCAAAGACCTGCGCCATATCACAGATTTTTTTGCCTTCGCTGATGCCGCCGCAGTTAGCCAGATCCGGCTGAATAACCGAAAGGGACCTGTTCTTGAAAAAGGGAGCGTAACCCCAGCGGCTGTAAATGCGCTCGCCGCTGGCAAGGGGGATATTGACGTTGTCCGCCACCAGCTTCATCATCTCCGGGTTTAAGGGCGCCACCGGTTCCTCATAGTAGAATATATTAAAAGGCTCCAGGGCCTTACCAAGCTGGATGGCCGCGGTCGCGTCGGTAAAGGAATGGAGCTCGATAATAATATCCATGTCATCGCCGCCTGCCTCCCGGATGGCTTCAATCCGTTCGCGGGCGATACGGATAAGTTTTTGGCTTAAAACCCCGTGGGTATTCCAGCCGAAGGGAACCCCCTGGTCATCAAAAATAATAGGATCTACTTTAACGCAGGTGTATCCTTCGCCCATGGCTTTTTTGGTTACCTCGACATACTGCTGCCTCTTGTAAAGAATCTCTTCCTCGGCGGTATGCCAGTTGAATTGAATCTGTGAGGCGTAGGCCCGCAATTTTTCGTTGGTTTTCCCGCCTAAAAGCTGGTACACGGGGACCCCGTAAGCCTTGCCCTTAATATCCCAGAACGCCATGTCATAGGCGCTTATCCCCGCCATTTCAACCGCGCCGTTTCCCTGGGCCCAGAAAGAGCCGCGCAAAATATCCAGCCAAATCTTTTCACTTTTTAAGGGATCCTTGCCAATGACATGGCGGGCATAATCCCGGGCGATCCCGACGCCGGCCTTGCTGCCATCGCCATAGGCAAGCCCGACTTCGCCGTAGCCGGAGATACCCTCGTCGGTATTCACTTTAACAAAAACCGGATTCCAACTGGCTCCGCCTGAAACATGCATGTTTCTATCAATGTCAAAAATTTCAACACTCGTGATTTTCATAATCCATACTCCTATAAATTATTTGGCCAACAAATTGGGCAGCCATAACGATACTTCGGGAATCATCGTAATTATTATCAAAGAAAGAAACAGCGCCAAAACAAAGGGCCATATTTTCCTGGCGAGGATTTCGATAGGGATGCCGGTAAGCCCCGAGGCGACAAAAAGGTTAGCCGCCACCGGGGGCGTGATAAATCCTATTGCCAGGTTCACGGTAATGATAATCCCAAAATGAACAGGGTCCACCCCAAAGGGCAATAATGCCCCCATCAGGGTCGGGGCAAGGATAACAATGGCCGAAATGGAGTCCATAATCATGCCGACAAACAGCAGGACCACATTGATGATCAGCAAAATGATATACTTGTTTTGGGAAATTCCCCCCAGAAAAACAGATACCTGCTCAGGCACTCCCATCAGGGCAAAGAGGGCGCCTAAAATAGTCGCCGGTGCCAGGGTAAACATAATGGCGCCGATAAAGGACACGTTTTCGTCCAGAACCCGAAACAGGTCCTTCAGGGTAAGTTCCTTATAGACAAACATACCCACAATCACGCCATATACTACCGCAACCACCGATGCTTCAGTGGGGGTAAAAACCCCGCCGTAAATACCGCCCAAGATAATGACAGGCATCAAAAGCGCCCAGATGCCGTCAAGCAAAACCTTGAGGAATTCCTTAAAAGATATCCGCTCGGAACTTCCCGTGTAACCTTCTTTTCGGGCGATAAAAAGATGTACCGCCATCAGGAAAACAGCGATAACCAGCGCGGGAATGAACCCGGCCATAAACAAACTGCCGATGGAGACCCCCACCGTACAGCCGTAGATAACAAAGGGGATGCTGGGGGGCACGATAACGCCCAGCCCCCCCGCCGCCGCCACCAGGGCGGTAGAATAAGTTTTTTCATACCCCTGTTTTACCATGGCCGGGATCATAATCCCGCCGATAGCCGCCACCGTGGCCGGCGCGGATCCGGAAACCGCGCCAAAAAACAAGCAGGCCAAAACCACCACCAGTCCCAGCCCGCCAGTAAAGCGGCCAACCATGCAGTTCGCGATACGGATAAGCCGCCGGGACAATCCGCCGGTCTCCATGACAACCCCCGCCAGAATAAAACAGGGAATGGCGATGAGCGTCAGGGAATCCAGCGCGGTATACATGTTTTGGGCTATGAAGGTAATATTGGTCACCGGGTACAAAAGCATGGTGCTGGCCATACTGAGGATAAAGGAGACCCCTACCGGAACTCCCAGGGCCAAATAAAACACGGTGAATAATAAAATAACTATCGTTGAATTCATGCGTCCCCCTCCGGCCCGCGGGTGTTGTCTTCCATTGTTTCTGTCCGTTCCGGGGGAGGGACGCCCTGCTTTATCTCCCGATACTCCCTGAACAGCAGGACGGAATCCTGCGCCAGTCGTATCAGCATCAATACCATGATGAACATGATGATGCCGTATATTAAATATTTGGGAATCTTCATGATGGGGGTGATCATTTTATATTTCTTTAGACTGCCTACTATCGGCCACAGCCCTTTGGTAACAATAAGCACCGCGGCAAAAAAAAGAATATTCACCAGGATTCCGCTTAATTTCTGCATACCGGCGTTTAGCCGGTTTACTAAAATAGTGATCCTCAAATGCCGTCTTCTTTTTATGGCCAAAGATGAACCTAAATACGTGAATATGACAAAAAGCATCAAAGCGGCCTCTTCGGCAAAGGCGACGGAATACTTGAATAAATACCGGCTGATAACCTGAATCAAAAGCATGAGGACAATCATGGAGACCACAACCATTCCGGTAAGCTTCTCAAGGTTTTCATCCAGCCATTTTAGCACGTTCATTTGGCAGTTCCCCTTGGGGGCAAAACCCCGCGAATTCACGGCATTCCGGTTAAACCGGAATTTTCAGCGGCCTTAATCCGCTAATTTCTGTATTTCGTCCACAACCTGGCTGAAATAATCGGATTTTTGCTGGTCCTTAAACCGGGAAAGCAAAGGGACGGTCTTCTCTTTGAATGCCGCCATTTGCGTACCGGAGAGTTCGACAATCTCCGTGGCGCTCCCGATTTGTTTATACGCGGCTATTTCCGCGTCCTTTAGTTCCCGCAGCGTTTGGGCCTGGGCCGTAGCCGCGGCCTTCCCGATGACGTCCCTCAGTTCCTGGGATAATCCGTTGTAGAATTCCGCGTTGATCCCCGCCCCGGCGAAGGTGTACAGATGGTTGGTCTTGGTGAGGTATTGTTGTATTTCGTTGAACCGCGAATCCCGCACGTTCATTATGGGATTTTCCTGACCATCGATCACCTTTTGCTGCAGGGCGGTAAAGAGCTCCGAAAAAGGAGTGGTCGTTACCGACGCGCCATGGATTTCCATCGCGGCCATGTGGAACGGATTGGCCTGGGTGCGGATTTTTAACCCCTTAAGGTCATCCGGCGCGGTGATGGGATGTTTTGAATTGGAAAGCAGGCGGAACCCCAGCATGTTGTAATAGAGCATCTTGATACCCGTGTCCGCCTCGCACTTTTCGGCCATTTTCTTGCCTAAATCCCCGGAAATCACCGCGTAGGCCATTTCGTCGCTATCAATGAGGTATGGCACATCCATAGGCAAAAAGGCATTGGTATACATGGCGTAAATCCCAAGGGCGAAGGTGATCATCTCATAGGATTTATTCTGTATGCCGCCGATAGCGGCCTCAGGAGTGCCGCCCAGGCTGGAACTAAAATGCGGTTCCACCTTTATCCTGCCGTTGCTGTTTTTTGAAACCTCGTCCATAAAAGTTTGGTGAAGGCGGTTGCCGTCGGTATCAAAGCTCACCGCCTGGGAATTCATCCGCAGGATAATCACCTTCTTGCCATCATCGCCTTTTGGAGTACAGCCCAGCAAAAGGATTAAAACCGCCCCGGCAAGCGCGATCTTCTTATAGGTTCCCAATATTTTTCTCATCTTTTCCTCCTCATAGACATATGTCGTATGACATCATATTTTATAGTAACTGTCCCCCTGCGAAAAGGCAAGTTTTTTTATGAATTTTATGAGGATTTTATGAGGCCAATGCGGGATTTTAAATTTACACAACGAAATTTGCCCGCAAAACTTTGAGGCAAACAGCGAAAAGGCTGTCAAAAAAATTCGCTGTCAATAACTAGGGAATCGTTCACCCCTAAAACGGGTTAATTCACGCGGGAAACGTTCACCCCCCGCGGGCAAGTTCCGGGTTTTTTGCACTGGCAAAGAAGGAATCGCGAATGAG